>JBKHER010000226.1:0-4775 GCA_046540715.1 Halothece sp. | reverse complement strand
ATTAAAATTTTATGGAATACAGCTCGACAAGAACTTCCTCAACTAAAACCGAAGATTCAAAAAATTTTAAATGATATAGGACAATAAAAAAGCGCGATCGCGTCTCTTTATTCCCCCTGATCAACCCGACGGAGTTTTAAAACATCGGTCATCTGCTTAATCCGATTAAAGCAATTTTCCATTTGCTGATGATCCTTGATTTCAATGGAAAGATGAATCAGGGCGGGTTTATCCTTCCCAGTTTTCACACTGGCATTGCTAACATTAATGTGTTGATCACTGAGACGGGCGAGAATGTCTCGAAATACTCCTACGCGATCAATCACTTCCACCTCTAAATCCACCGTATAAGTTGGGGTGCGACTACTACCATTTTGGTTACCATTGCCATTGACAATATTCCAATGGACAGGAATCACGCGATCGCTATCTACTTGCTCCACATTAGAACAATCTTGGCGATGAATGGTAATGCCCTTGGTACGAGTGACAACCCCGACAATGGCTTCACCCGGAATGGGGGAACAACAACCCGCGCGGTGATACATTAACCCTTCTACGCCAGCAATGGGAGATTGACTGTTTTTCGGCTGATGAGAAGGACGAGAAGTCGTTTTCGGAAGGTTTTGTATCGTTTCTTCTTCAAGATCAACTTTTTGCTCAGTTTTTTCTAATTCTTCTTCTTGTAAAGACTCTTCTCGTAACTTACTCGCAACAGAATTAGTGGTAATTTCCCCATAACCGACAGCAGCCAGTAAATCCTCAACGCTTTGATGGTTAGAGCGTTCTGCTACCCGTTGCATTCGCTCTGATTTTAACAGGGATTCAAAACCAGTTTTCCCCACTGCTTTTTCTAACATACTGCGTCCCCGCGCAATATTTTCTTCCCGATGAGATCGCTTATACCATTGACGAATGCGATTTCTAGCACTGGGAGTCACCACAAAGTTTAACCAATCTAAACTGGGATGACTATTTTTACTGGTAATAATCTCTACAATATCCCCATTCTTTAGGGGAGTATCTAAAACCGTCCAACTGCCATTAACTCGCGCCCCTTTAATATGATTCCCCACTTCAGTATGGATATGATAGGCAAAATCTACAGGGGTTGCACCGCGAGAAAGGGCGACCACGTCTCCTTGGGGAGTAAACACAAACACATCATCCTCAAATAAATTATCCCGAATACTCTCAATATATTCCTGAGCATCTTTGAGATCGTTTTGCCATTCCAGAAGCTGTCGCAACCAAGTAAACTTTTCATCTTCTGCAGTGGGCTTAAAGTCGCTCGAACCGCCACTTTCTTTATACAACCAGTGAGCGGCAATCCCGTATTCAGCAATATGGTGCATTTCTACGGTGCGGATTTGCATTTCGATGGGTTTCCCATAAATTCCGATGACGGTGGTATGCAGAGATTGATACCGATTTGGTTTCGGTAGCCCAATATAATCCTTAAAACGGCCCGGAATCGGCTTAAAGGCATCATGAATCACAGCAAGGGCGCGGTAACAATCCTCTCGGGTTTTGAGGAGAACTCTTATCCCCGCTAAGTCATAAATTTCTTCAAAAGCCTTTTGTTGCTGTTGCATTTTTTGGTAAATGCCATACAGGTGTTTGGGGCGACCTTTTAATTCTTCTACTTCAATACCAGAGTCTTGGAAGCGTTGGTGTAAAATTGAAATTAATTCTTTAATTCTGGCTTCGCGATCAGCCCGGCGATCGGCTACTAAATCTCGTATTTGTTGAAATGCTTCTGGTTCAAGATACTTAAAGGATAAATCTTCTAATTCCCACTTAAATCGCCCAATTCCTAAACGATTGGCTAGGGGGGCAAAAATTTCTCGGGTTTCTAGAGCAATTTGTTTTTGTTTTTCGGGTTTGAGATGCTCTAAGGTTCGCATATTGTGGAGACGATCTGCTAGTTTCACCACAATGACGCGAATATCTTTTGCCATTGCCAAAAACATCCGCCGAAAGTTCTCGGCCGCACGTTCGGTTTTGCTGGAGAAGTTAAACTTAGAAAGTTTGGTGACTCCTTCTACGAGATGGCGAACCGATTCCCCAAATTTTTCTTCAATTTCCTCACAAGTGGTGTCGGTATCTTCTACAATGTCATGGAGGAATCCAGCAGCAATCATGGCACTGCCCCCCCCTAAATCCCGAATTAAGCCAGCTACTGCGACAGGGTGGGCAATGTAAGGCTCTCCTGAACGTCGATATTGACCTTCATGCAGGTTATAAGCAAATTGAAAAGCACTGGCAATGAGTTCGGCATCTTCATGATCCGCATTGGGATCATTGGCAATTTCGATGCACTCCGCTAACCAGTTCGGAAGATGTATGTTATATTCGGTAGGGGTTTTTTCGGCGATCGCGTCCATAGTCCACTCTTACTATTCTACAAGGGTTGACAAAATCAGAAAGTGAAAGTCATTAAGTGTTATTAATGAAAGAAGATTATGTTTCTTTTAAATAGAAGTTAATTCACAAGATTGTAACGTAAACGAGCCTGATCATGTTACCTCTCTCCTATCGACAACGCTATCAGACCTTCTTAAATCCCCTCAAACAGTTACAGGAAACTCTTAACACAGATGGTGATTCTGCTGAATTAAAAGCTGTCTTTTCACAACTGCAACAGCAATTTCAACAGGAAATTATGGCGTTGACAGGAGAAGAGCTAACAGGGGAACTGTTATCACAGTGGCAATCTTCTCAAACTGAAATCCACCGTACTATGCGCTTATTACAAACAGATTTGATGTTTCTGCAAACGTCACAGAATCCAGAAACCTCTCAATACCGTTTAGCAACTGTGCGCGATCGCGTGGAAAAGTTAATTCAGTTTACAACAAGTTTGACGAAGGAAGATTCTTAAATTGAGTTTTCTTTCATGTTAACAAATTGTTAAAGTCTTTTTCAATCAGGGAAGGGGTACTGGTAACGGTTATATTAAATTTTTCACCGTATCTCCTCTTTCGTCTATAACCCTTCCGAAGTTTCTTGAGAACTAGCACGAACTTTACGTTTCTGTCCTTTCTTTTTCACCCATTTGGTTTCCCGCCATAATCCAAATAAAAAAGCCGCAATGAGGAAAGCCCCAACATTTGTCCGAACCGCTTGAAGGATGAGTTGTCGTAAACGTTGATTCCGATCAATGGTAAACTCTATTTGCACTTGTCGTTTTTGCCCCTCAATTTCTTCAATGAGAGCCGCTCGAATATTTTCTTCATCAGTGGGGTCACTTAACTCTAAATTCTCTCCCAGTTGTTCGAGTCGATTTGGGGGAATGTCTTGAGTTTGCACCGACTCTTCAATGTTATTGAGTTCTGCAATTTGGGCATTTCGCTCATTCGTTAACTCTTGAACCGATTGTTGGTAAACCCGTTGGCTATTAACTAATCCTAGAGGGATGAGAAAAAGAAACAGGAGAGCAATTAAAATAGCTATCCATCGTAAAAACCGTAGCAGTTTCAGCTTTAAGTAATGAATATAGGGTTGGGTCGGAAGAAACGTGAGAATTAATCCTAACAAAACCAGCCAAGCGTGTTCTACCATGCGATCAAAGGTTTGTAATTCCCACTCAGCATCAGTAATTTGTAGGGGATAGAGAATCAGCAAATAGTCAATCAGGGAAACGACTAAAAGGATATATCCTAAATAGTTAAGAAGAATAAGAAAGCGTTGGCGGTCATTAAACTTAAGAGGGCGATAAGGAGCTTTTCTACGACGATTATTAGAAAAGAGTTTTTGGGAGAGACGGGTTAGATTCATGGAAAATCTAAATTCAAAGTGATAAATAAGGAGTCAGATATCAGATGAAATGGAACTGTGTATGCTACATACCGATCCCCCCTTGCCCCCCTTAATAAGGGGGGTTGGGGGGATTTCAGGGGGGTGTAGCAACCATAGGTGGATTTCATATCAGATGCTTTTTATAGTCATTCCAATTAGTTTCCGTAGTGCGACCGCCTCGGTCGCTAGTAGAGAGCAAGATGCTCTCAATACTTCTCACCTGATGGTTTTTATTTGGAATCACTATAATTCCCTTAGCCATACATACGATCTCCCAATTGCCCCCTTTGAAAGGGAGCTAGTGAGAATCAACTTAATTTTTAAGACGACGACGGTAACGACGCCAAGCAATGGAGGCAATTCCTCCAGCAAGAACTAATGCGCCCACTTCACTAGAGGTTTCAAAGGGAACCGCTTCAGAACTTTCGATTTCTCCGTTGGTGACTTGAAGGCTGGACTCTTGTATTGTATCGGGATTAAAAGTATTTCCTAGTTGAACGATACCAATGTTAGCAGTGGGATTATTGCTGTTAAAAGTGGTTTCAAAGTTTCCAGTGACTTGATTATTATCATCAAAGTCTCCTTCACTAATTGAAATAATTTGTTCTTCAAAAGGAGCTTCATTATCTTCTGTGAAAAAAGCGTAGTTACCAGTATTCCCTTCAAAATTTTCGCGGTCATCAGTTTCAAAAGTCCAGTCGAAACGAAAAGTATCCCCTGCGTTAGCATCAAATTCTCGTTGAATTGCTGAACCTCGACGTGCTGTATCGTCCTGGGGATCACCCTCAAGGTCTTCTGCATCAACCCCTAGGAAATTAGCTAGTGGATCGGCATCACTAGAGTTATCAGTAAAAAGATCTGCTTGGCTGACACTGCTGCTAACATTTCCTTCTTCATCAAAACTACTAAAGTCAACCGTGGTAATCGTCCCAGCAACACTAGGAAGGGTAACTCCCAGTGGCATAAGAAAGCCT
>JBKHER010000225.1:0-4818 GCA_046540715.1 Halothece sp. | reverse complement strand
ATTCTTTCATTGGTAAAAGTCTCTTCTCTTTTCAATTAATCTTAATGAGTCCGATTTGGAAGTTAAGTTATCTCGTAAGAACGAGTTAAAATGCAAACCAATTGCGATACTGAACTCATAACTAGGTTGAGTGCAAATTCATGATGAATTATAGGAAAATCTGCTGGGCTTCGTTAATCAACAATTGAGATTTATCTATAATTAACCAAGGATTTTTCACTAATTTACAGATGATTTTTTTATCGTTCTGTTCAATTCGTTACAAAAATACATACTCAGATGTTGAAATTGCATTAAACTCCCTAAGTATGTGCATTATTTCCTTTTTATCAGACATCTGGTGACTGATTTTTGGGGTTGAAATCACGATCACCTCTCTTTTCCCTTTCCAGCTTCTAAAATTAATGTGTCGTCAATATTTGTCAATTTGACGTTAGAAGATTAGAAAGAAAATTGTATCAAAGATAACTGAACCGATAATAAATTTGATAATGGCAACCTAGCCGTTATCGTTAGTGAAGCCAAGAGGCTCCGAACGTATCGGGGGAATGGCGCTGTTACTGGAAATTGAATCCCAAATCCCCAACTTATCTTTAATTTGGGTGGATGCTGGCTACCAAGGACCTAAGTTTAGTACCGCAGTAGAGAAGCTAACTCAAGTTGTTAAAATTAAGATATAGCAATCCCCCTAAATCCCCCCTAGCTTAATGAAAGGGAAGATTCAGGGGAGTATAACAATCTGATCTGATTGGTAAAAAGTCCCCCCTAAATCCCCCCTAACCTCCCTTGGTAAGGGGGGTACAACTGATTTAGTAGGACTATAAAAAAGCTAAAAATCAGGATAAAAATTATTAAGATGGTAAAGATTATTAGTCGGCAGTCCCTTGGAACGCAAACTGTTTATGATCTTGGTGTGAAAACAGATCATAACTTTATTTTATCAAATGGTTTAGTGGCTTCTAATTGTTTTAATAAATCCCATTCCACAGCTTATGCTTATGTAACTTATCAAACAGCTTATTTAAAGGCAAATTATCCTGTGGAGTATATGGCAGCATTGCTAACAGCAAGTAGCAATAATACTGATAAGGTAGAAAAATATATTGATACTTGTCGGCGCATGGAAATTGATGTGGAACCCCCTGATATTAATCGCTCGCAAGTGGATTTTACCCCTGATAATGAAAAGATTTTGTTTGGGTTATCGGCGGTGAGAAATTTAGGACTCGGCGCGATCGAAAATATCTTAGAAGCTAGAGAACAAGCAGGGGGAAGTTTTGCTTGTTTGGCGGATCTTTGTGCGCGAGTTGACCTCCATACGGTCGGTCGTCGGGCGTTAGAATCGTTGATTTATTGTGGCGCTTTTGACAAATTACATCCCAATCGCAATCAATTACTTCATGATTTAGAACCGGTTTTAAGCTGGGCGCAAAGTCGTGCTAAAGATAAAGCCAGTGGTCAAACCACGATTTTTGATACTTTAATGGCAACTGAGGAAAATAGTCATGCAGTGAATTATCAAGATGCGCCAACTGCTTCCCCTGTTGAAGACTTAAAGGCTTCGGAAAAGCTGAAAAAGGAGAAAGAATTATTAGGATTTTATGTGTCAGATCATCCTCTAAAAACAGCCCAATCTGTTAGTCAATTTTTATCTCCAATTGTCTTAGGCGATCAAGAGAGTTTAACTAGAAAAAAGCCAGTGAGTGCAATTGTTTTAGTCAGTGAGATCAAAAAGATTATGACAAAAAATAATGATCCAATGGCATTTGTGCAGTTAGAAGATATTTCGGGACAAATGGAAGGGGTAATTTTTCCCAGTTCTTATGAACGAGTGAGTCCTTATTTAGAAGAAGATGCTCGCTTAATTGTTTGGGGAAGAATTGAACAAAAGGATGATCGGTTACAGATGATTATTGATGATGCTGAACCGGTGGAAGAAGTGCAAATGCTGGTGGTTGATTTTGATGCAGAAAAAGTGCGCGATCGCGCTTATCAAAACAATTTACAAAAACTCCTCAAAGAAAATGCCGCCCCAAAAAATGAAGCAAAAATCCCTGTAATTGGAAGAATTAAAGTAGGAAATCAACAACAATTAGTGCGATTTGGACAACAATATTGGGTCAAAGATGCGAACGCTGTTAGTGAAAAATTAAAAGCAGAAGGTTTTCAAGTACAAGCAAACCGTTTATTAGCGGCAATATAAAAGCTCATCATTCCTTTTAATATTTGCTCTGAGAAATTAATTTCTTCACCTTTTCAATCACAGTTTCTAAATGGAGAGGTTTAGCAATATAATCATCTGCCCCGGCTTCTAAACAACGATCGCGATCGCCGGGCATGGCCATAGCCGTAATAGCAATCACAGGGACTTCTTGCCAGTAAGGGATTTGACGTAATTGATGGAGAATTTCAAAGCCATCTACTTCTGGCAGTTGAATATCGAGGAGAATCAGATGGGGAAGTAATTCGCGCGATCGCAGTTCTGCCTCCATTAATTCTTGCATGGTGCGGCCATCATAAATCACTTCTACCGAATATCCTTCTAATTCCAATACCTGACAAATCAATGCTTGATTAAACGGTTGATCTTCCACCACTAAAATCCGTGGACTATCTGTTGGTTGGGGTTGATCTTGACCTAACAGCCGACTAATTTCCTCTTGAGACCCCTCCTCTTCTTCGATTGTTTCTACTTCCTCTTGTTCCTCTTTTTCACCGCGTAATTCAGTTAAAGGAAGCCAAACCCGAAAGACACTTCCCTCATTTTCTTCTGACTCCACTGAGACGGTTCCCCCATGTAACTCTGCAAGGCGTTTGGTTAAGGCTAATCCTAACCCTGTTCCTTCATGGCGACGAGTTAGAGAAGAATCCAACTGTTGAAAAGGGCGAAATAATAAGGCTTGTTTTTCTTTAGGAATCCCAATGCCAGTATCCGAAACTTCTAAACATAAATAGGGGGTACTACTGTTAATAGGACTATGATCAGGACGGGTTTCTTCTAATAATTGACTGCCATAGTGTAAATTACCACTTAACTTAACTTTCCCCTCCTCTGGCGTAAACTTAAGCGCGTTAGACAGGAGATTAATTAAAATTTGTCGTACCCGTCGTTCATCTAATTGAGCGCGTTCAATCTGATAATCTAATTCTAAAGATAGAGCAATGCGTTTTTTATCAGCTCGTGGCTGCACCATCCGTAAACATTGACTACATAGACTATGAATAACAACTGGTTTTAAATCTAACTCAGTTTTTCCAGCTTCAATTTTAGAGAGATCGAGAATATCATTAATTAGCTGCAGCAAATGTTCCCCACTGCGTTTAATGGCTTGTACTTGTTTAATCTGATTTTCACTGAGGGGATCTTTGCGCTGTCGTTCGAGTAAATCAGCAAACCCTAAAATACTATTGAGGGGCGTTCGCAGTTCATGAGACATCGAAGCGAGAAATTCCGACTTCATCTGCGAGGCTTGGGCTAAGTCTTCATTAACTTGGCGAAGGTTTTGCTGAACTTGTGCCCGTTCAATGGCAACTCCTAAGGTGCGACAAGCCGCTAACACCATGTCCTCTTGTAATTGATCTTCTAAAGCATTTTCTACACGAGATTCTAAGGTTAAAACCCCAATAATTTCGCCACTATATCCAGGAATGGGAAAAATCCCCAACTGTCCAATGGCGGGATTCCGAAATGCTTCTACCGCTTTGGGATGATTGGCATAATCTTGCACAAAAAGCGGTTTTCCACTTTCTACTACCTCCCAGAGTAATCCTTGTCCATAGGGAATGCCTTTTTTCATCAGTTCTTCCATTTCAGGAATAGAATCCCCATAGGTAGCAATAAATTGAGAGCTAATTTCATTAACTAACATCCCCGCTCGACGATTTTTCCCATCCCCTGTAATGACTTTCACGTCACCAAAAGAAGCGTTGGTCGTTTCAATGAGGTAAGAAAGGGCAAATTGACCAATGGTTTGAATATCGGCTGCTGGCTGGAGACGTTCCGTTAACCCCAGCAAAAATGTCATCCGTCGCAGTTCCCGATTAACCACTTCCTCGGAGTCTAATTTCATAGATAGTTGGCGAATATTCAGCAAATATCCGCCATCGTTGGTAGCGGTGACTAAAATGTGCAGGTTCTCTCCAGAAGGCTGTTCAATGTTACAAGGAGTGGGGTTAGAGTCAGCTTTTTGGATAATGTCTTCTAAAATTTTTTGCTGGGGGGTTGACCAATTGCCCTGCTGGGCCATAGAGGTTAGGATTTCCTCTTGAGCGGGTTGAGAGTTAAGCCACTGTTGAGAGAAGTTACCTAAAGTTTGGAAAGATTGATTATAGTTGATTAAGCGATGGTTACCGTCGAAGATCGCGATCGCGCGATCGATTTGTTCTAAAATTAACGCTTGTTGTTCTTGTAACCGTTTCAGGTCTGACTCTAAGGGTTCTGAGGGCATTACCAACCTAGATGATAAATAAACACTTAACTCTAGTGTAATTGAACGACGGTCTTGCTTCAGGCTATTTTATAAATCACAATTGCAGGAATCTATAGCATCGTTGGCGGTTTTAGCGGTGGGGTTTTTGCCTATTTAGTGGGAATGATCCCCCAACTGCCCTTTCAAAGGAGAGGAACTAAGGTGGGGGGAATTGTCCAAAACGGTATTATAGTGATTCCAAATAAAAACCATCAGGTGAAAAGTAGTGAGAGCATCTTGCTCTCTACTAGCGACCGAGACGGTCGCACTACGGAAACTGATTGGAATAGCTATAACTCTTAACTGGAAATATAGCCTAATGATTCTAACTTAGCGACAATTTTACCAA
>JBKHER010000224.1:0-4825 GCA_046540715.1 Halothece sp. | reverse complement strand
TAAATGCTTCTAGCATCACCTCTTGGCGAGCTAAAACTTGATTAATTTGGTGAGAATGTTGGTGATAGCCTTTGCGAACTTCACTTTTTAAGTCACTCAGTTCTTCTCTTAAACTGTCCATTTCATCACTCAAGCGATCAAATCCTTCTGTAATATGACCTCCAGGCTCAATGTCAACTTTTAGGGCTTTAACATCTTCATAAACCCTTTGCATTTCGCGTTTGAGTTCATTAATTTTTTTATTAGTATTCGGATCTGCCATTTTCTTCCTTATTGGTCACTTTTAACTTGTCCACCATCTTTCATTTTGGATTAACGTATGAACTTGCCACTGAGAGCGCGATCGCGGATAATCAGACCGAAAATGTCCGCCGCGGCTTTCTCGACGAAATAAAGCACTTTTCAGCACTAAATATGCCACATCCAATAGATTAAATGTTTCTTCGGCACAACGCAATTGTTTTTCCGCCTCAGAATCCCTTAATTGGATGGATTGTGAGACACTCTCCCCAAAGAAAAACTGAGTCATCTCAAAATCTGCTGTTTCTTCTCGCCATTGTTGCACGTTTGCCAACCCTTTCGCTAAGTCTTCCTCATTGCGAGAAATGCCAGCACTTTCCCACATTAGCACCCGCAATTGTTCCCGTAACCCCTGTAGATAAGCAAATTCCTGTTCCCAGTTTCCTGTTTGCTTTAAGGTAATGGTTTCAGCAAGGGGCATTTCTGGTAAGGCTTCCACCTGCATCTGCTTAAATTGCTGTCCAAATACCAAGCATTCTAATAGAGAATTACTTGCTAACCGATTTGCCCCATGTACGCCTGTATTTGCTGTTTCTCCCACTGCATATAGCCCTAAAATTGAGGTAGCACTATGGACATCCACTGCAATCCCACCCATCCAATAATGCGCTGCTGGGGAGACTGGAATGGGCTGTGAAAAGACATCAATCCCGTGAGACTGACAGACTTTAATAATATTGGGGAAACGATAAGCAATGCGTTCGGCAGGAATGGGGCGTAAATCGAGATAAACTTTTCCATGAGCCGGATTAGCTGTTGTTTTATGGAGATGATGATAAATTGCACGACTGACCACATCACGGGGAGCTAATTCTCCATTGGGATGATATTCAAACGCAAAGCGATACCCTGTTTCATCCACTAAATGCGCTCCCTCCCCTCGTACTGCTTCTGAAATGAGGAAACGAGGCGCACCCGACTTGGTTAAGGCAGTGGGATGGAACTGAAAAAACTCCACATCTCTGAGTAACGCCCCCACTCGCCACGCTAACGCCACCCCATCCCCAGTGCTAACAGTGGGATTGGTCGTTTGCGCGAAAACTTGTCCACCGCCTCCTGTCGCTAAGATGACCACTGGTGCTTTGACGGATTCAATTTTACAATTGTGTAAAAGACGTACCCCTTGGCAATGTTGAGTGGCGGAATTGATTTCCAGTTGGAGAACACAGGCTTGAGGAATGACGGTGATATTTTCCCGAGATAACACTTTTTCGGTTAGGGTATTAACGATCGCGCGTCCCGTTGTATCCGCCGCATGAAGTACACGGGGGTGAGAATGCGCCGCTTCTAAGGTCATGGCTAACTCTTCCCCTTGGCGATCAAATTTAACCCCTAATTCCACTAAGGTTTTAATACTCGCCGAAGCATTTTCTACAAGAAACTGCACTGCTTCTGGGATGCAAAGCCCTGCACCGGCTTTAAGAGTATCCTGATAATGATTTTCAGGAGAATCTCCAGGCGCGATCGCGGCAGCAATTCCACCTTGCGCCCAATCACTTGCGCCAATTTTCAAATCATCCTTACTTACAATCGCCACTTGCAAGTTCTCAGGAAGACATAAGGCTGTATAAAGCCCCGCCGCCCCTGCACCAACAATAATAATATCAAACTGCATTTGTCGTTGTTTGTCCCTTCTTGTTTGTCCTTCGTCCTTCGACAAGCTCAGTAGCACCTTTGTAAACCAGTGACCAGTGAACAGTGACCAGTGAACAGTGACCAGTGAACGAATAACGAATAACGAATAACCAATAACCAATAACCAATAACCAATAACTAAAAAGCAAGTTCAGAGATCAATCCGAACTTGCTAAGATAAAAATTATTTTAGAAGTTACAATTATTTTAGAATTGACTGAATAATCCGTGACCGGTGACGACTTCGAGAGCGAGTAAGGAGACAAAGCCAATCATGGCTAAACGACCGTTCAGGCGTTCTGCAAACTCAGTAAAGCCAGCGCGAGATTCTTCTTGCACATAAACCTTCGGCTCGACTGCAAAGTTATTCATTTTGCCTTGATCGTCAATAATTTTTCCCTTAGCTGTAGTCATTAATTTATTCCTTATCTTTCTTTAATTTCAACGTTACAACTAATGTAACAATTGCAGTTAAAATTTGTAAATAGATTACAAGTAAGATTTACAAATGCAAATAAATGTGGTACGCTTTACGGTCCATAAACGCTTTCCCCTCACAATTTCCCGAGGAACAACCGCTAAAACCACCAGTCTTTGGGTGAAAATAGAAGCAGAAGGGATAGAAGGCTGGGGAGAGGCAGTTCCCTTTTCCACAGGTAGCGTGGGAGAGACAACTGAGACGCTAGAGCAACAATTGACCGAGATAATTCCAGAGTTAAAGCAGTTTCACCCCTTAGCGCGATCGCGCTTACAAACTTATCTCGAAGAAAATCAAATCTCTTCGGCAATCCGAGCCGCCCTAGATGTCGCCTGTTACGACTGGCTGGGAAAGCGCACCGAACTCCCCCTCTGGCAGCTTTTAGGCTTAGATATCAGTCAAACTGCCCCCATATCCGTCACCATTGGCATTACTTCCCCAGAAGACGGAAAAGAACGACTAGAAAACTGGCAAAGGGTCACTGAGACCAAACGCCTTAAAATCAAATTAGGAAGCCCAGAAGGGCTAGAAGCGGATCAAAGGCTTTTAGAAACCGTCGCGCAGAAGGCAAACCATGCCGAATTAACCATCGACGCGAATGGTGGTTGGACACTGGAAGAAGCGATTACCATGAGTCATTGGCTTGCCAACTATAACGTGACTTATATTGAACAACCGCTAGCGGTGGAAGATGATGAAAAATTGATTACCCTTGCAGAAAATTCCCCCTTACCCCTCTTTGCTGATGAAAGTTGCTTCACCAGTGAAGATATTACCCGATTAGCCGCGCTCAATATTGATGGCATTAATATTAAACTAATGAAAGCTGGAGGACTAACTGAGGTGATGCGGTGCGCCTATACCGCTCAAGCCTGTGGCTTACAAGTGATGTACGGCTGTTACTCCGATAGTAGTCTCGCTAACACAGCAATGGCTCATTTAGCCCCTCTCGCTGATTATCTAGATTTGGACAGTCATCTTAACTTAAAAGATGATCCCTTTTGTGGGGCTGTGTTAAAAAATGGATATCTACAACCAACTTTATCACCAGGACTAGGAATTACCTTAAAATGCAGTTAACCGCAGCACATCGGGTCGCAATTTTACTCTCGGGAGGAATTAAAGGGGAACATGGGAAAACAGGACTCGCTTTTCTCCGTTATAGCGAGGCTAATATTGTTGCTATTATTGACCCAGAAAGCGTCGGGGAATCGATTACCACGCTTAGGGGAATTGAACGGGAGGTTCCTATTGTTGCCGATATGAGCGCCGCCTTAACCTATTCTCCTAATGTCTTATTAATTGGAATTGCCCCCTCAGGAGGACAACTTCCCCCTGCTTGGTCAGCAGAAATTAAACAAGCCATCCAAGCGGGATTATCGGTGGTTAATGGGTTACATACCCCCATTCACTCTCTCTTTACCGAAGAGGAACTGCAATTACAATCCGGACAATGGTTGTGGGAAGTAAGAGGAGAAGCAAGGGCGGTCGAAACTGAAGTTAAAATTGGCGGCGGAAGAGCGCGTTCTTTATCCGCTCAGAGAATTTTAACCGTGGGAACAGATCTCTCCATCGGTAAAATGTCCACCAGCTTGGAATTAACTAAACTAGCGCAAAATAAGGGGTATCAGGCAAAGTTTCTCGCCACCGGGCAAGGGGGAATGATGATTAGTGGCGGTGGTATTCCTTTAGATGCGATTCGTGTGGATTTTGCCGCTGGGGCGGTGGAAAAAATGCTGTTAGAGAGTGCTGATGAGAAGGATGATTTTCTATTTGTGGAAGGGCAAGGCTCTTTATTGCATCCCGGTTCTACGGCCACCTTACCCCTAATGCGAGGAACTCAGCCCACAGGACTCATTTTAGTTCATCGTGCTGATCGCGAAAATATCCGAGATTTTCCAGACATTCCTATTCCAGATTTATCAGAGGTAGTCAAACTCCATGAAATGCTTGCTAGTGGTGCAGGAGCGTTTGGTGAAGTTAAGGTAAAAGCAATTGCTCTGAATACTGCGAGTCTAGATGAAGAGAGTGCTAAGGCAACAATTGAGCGCGTCTCACAAGCTACGGGACTTCCTTGTGATGATGTGGTGCGCTTTTCAGGAGAAAGTTTATTTTCGGCTTTGTTAAGCCCATCCTCCGCCTGAAGGTCGTGAATTTTCCATGAATAAATAACAAACCCCACCGACAATTGGACTTTTTCACTTGTTGGTAACAAATTAGTGTTGTTGAAGTCCACTTCAAGGAAACAAACCATGCTAACGGGACTTAAACCAAGTTGATGTGACAGTTGAGAGTGCCGAGGGTGAGGGATAAGTTCCTCGAAGGGGTGACGAAAATTGTGAGAATTTTCCGTTATCGTTTAAATAGGGGAATACTAATATCAAGAACTAGCAATGCCATCGCAATTACCTG
>JBKHER010000223.1:0-4825 GCA_046540715.1 Halothece sp. | reverse complement strand
ACCCTAATTCGCTATGTCCAATGATCCCATTACCCTCACTATCAACGGCGAGACAGTAACTTGTCCCGCTCAAACCCCCATTAGCGATGTCATCACCAAATTTAACTATAACCCGCGCCTAGTCGCGATCGAATACAACGGCGAAATTCTCCATCGCCAGCATTGGTCAGAAACATTAGTCCAAGAAAATGATCAACTTGAAATTGTAACCATTGTGGGTGGTGGTTCTCTCAAAAATTCACCATCATTGAAATAGATAGTAAAAAAGAGTAAACAAAAATTAGCTTATGTTTCGCAACATCTCTTGGAAACGCTTTTTCAAATCAGTGGCTTTAGTCGCCCTCGCTTTAACCTTTGTCTTTACCGATGTTAGCAGTGCCCTCGCTGCCCGTAGTGGTGAACGCACTGGTGACATCAAGAAAGCCACCTTGGAAAATTCGATTGAATCAGAAGCCTTACTTGCCCGTCGTGGTGGCGGACGCATTGGCGGCGGTGGCTTTAGTCGTCCTAGTCCAAGTGGGCCTTCTCGCGGCGGTGGCTCTCGCGGCGGCGGCTTTGGCGGTGGCTTTGGCTTCCCGTTTCTCCTTCCCTTCTTTGGCTTTGGTGGCTTTGGGAGTATCTTCACCATTCTCATTTTCTTCGCCGTTGCCAACTTCTTAGTCCGTAGCTTCCAAAATGCTGGCTTCGGTGGCGGTGGTGATGGAGGCGTTGCCACAACCAATCCCAAAGTAACCGTGAGTAAAGTGCAAGTGGGATTACTCGCCGATGCTAAGGAACTGCAAAAAGAACTCAATGATTTGGCTCAAAAATCGGACACCAGTACAGCAAGCGGTCGCGCTAGAGTCTTACAAGAAGGAACTCTTGCCCTCTTACGTCATCCCGAATATTGGGTTTATGCCAAAGGTGAATCCAATGTGGCCCGTTTAGAACAAGCAGAAGCCGAATTTAATCGTCTCGCCCTTTCCGAACGCAGTAAATATAGTGAAGAAACCCTGTCTAACGTGGAAGGTCAATTCCGTCGCAGTCAAGGAGAAACTGCCACTGCTGAAGCTCCTTCGGAATACATTGTGGTCACGATTTTAGCGGGGGTACAAGGGAAATCGGAACTGCCTGAGATTAAAAATGCCGACAACTTGCGTCAGGCATTGCGTCAACTGGGCAGTGCTAGCAGCGATACCCTCTTAGCAGTGGAAATTATCTGGACACCGCAAGCAGAAGGGGATACCCTATCCAATGATGACTTGTTAACCACTTATCCCGACTTACGACCTCTATAAGGGCATGACAACCACTGTTCCCTCCCAAGAAAACGCCAAGCCAAAGAAGGGCTATGTTGGCGGTAAGAAAAGACAATCTCGTACCGTCGGACAACAGCTTCGTCCTGCTGTTTTATTTCTTTTAGTCACTGCGATTCTATTGGGGGGAATGGGAGCGCGATTAGGACATCTACAATTAGTGCAGGGGGAACGGAATCGTCAATTAGCCGAAGAAAATCGGATTCGGATTCTGCCTAAGCCCCCTGTACGAGGAAACATACTAGACCGCAATGGTAAGATTATCGCCGATAGTCGTCTCTCTTACTCCGCTTTTCTCTGGCCCCTAGCACAAGCTGAACCGAATTGGGAAACCACTGTTAATCGCTTGTCGGAAATTCTCAATATTTCTGTCGAAGAAATTACCAGTCGTCTGGAAGATGTTCCTGTGGACTCGCCACGACTGGTGCGTATTGCAAGAGGCTTAACCCCAGAACAGGTAACAGCCATTGAGGAATATAATTATGAACTTAGTGGGGTGGAATTGGACATTGAACCCGTGCGAGATTATCCCTATGGTTCTACCGCTGCTCATATTTTGGGTTATACGGGAGAAATTACCCAAGAAGAATTAGACGAACACGAAGATCAGTATCGCCTTGGGGATATTATTGGACGCATGGGCGCAGAAGCCGCCTTTGAACAACGTTTAAGAGGAGAATGGGGCGGTCAACAAGTGGAGGTGAATGGCTCTGGACGCGTTATTCGTATTTTAGGAGAAAAAGAGGCAAAAGCTGGGGGAAATGTGACGTTAACCCTCGATATTGAATTGCAAAAAGCTGCCGAAGAGGCGCTAGGAGAGAGAATTGGCGCGATCGTAGCTTTAGATCCCAATGACGGGGGAGTCTTAGCAATGGCAAGTCGTCCCACCTTTGATCCGAATATTTTTTCTGGAGATATTACATCGGAAAAGTGGCAGGAATTACAAGAAAAAGATAATCCTTTTCTGAATCGAGCGTTACGGAGTTTTCCCCCCGCTTCCACCTTTAAAATTGTTACTGCCACAGCAGGAATGGAATCTGGGAAGTATCCTCCGAATACAGTTTTAAATACCGCTGCCTATCTCAATGTCTCAGGGGTGCGAGTTTGGGAGTGGAATCGGTCGGGATTCGGTTCTTTAGGCTATGTTGGAGCTTTGGCTTGGAGCAGTAATACTTTCTTTGGACAAGTGGGACGAGGCATTGGAGGGGAAACCTTAATTGACTGGGCTAGACGCTATGGCTTTAGTCAGAAAACCACCTTAGAACTTCCTGAAGACAATATGGGCTTAATTGCCGATGAGGCTTGGAAACAAGAGCGTTTTAATACAAGCTGGTCAGACGGCGATACAGTCAATATGTCAATCGGACAAGGGTTTATTCTTGCAACTCCTTTACAAGTAGCAGTTATGTTCACAGTCCCAGCCAATGGAGGCTATCGAGTGAATCCCCATCTCCTTAAAACTGACAGTGAAGATCCCAGCCAATGGAGAGTCCCGATGAACCTCCAAGAGAGTACCCTAAAAACGTTGCGAGAAGGACTCAGAGAAGTGGTAACTAGTGGGACAGGAGCAGCCGTTAATGTGTCAACGATTCCGCAAGCCGCTGGGAAAACTGGAACCGCCGAAGCTCCTCCTAGATCCTCTCATGCTTGGTTTGGAGGTTATGCTCCTAATGATAATCCAGAAATTGTGGTAGTTGCCTTTGCTGAACATTCTGGTGGCGGTGGGGGTGCAGTTGCTGGTCCGATGGTGCAAGAGGTAATGGAAGCTTATTTTAATCGCGATTAGTCTATACTTAGCGAGATATCTAATTAATGTGTACAATTGTAAATAAATCGGAATAATTTTTTAATTGATCACTATGGAAACGGCAACTGTTTTAAGTATTTCAATTGGGGCGTTAGTTTTGGCAGTAACAGGATATTCTCTCTATTTGTCTTTTGGGCCCCCTTCTACAGAATTAAATGATCCTTTTGAAGATCACGAAGATTAACGTAAGTTAGGTTGGGTTTTGCCACAATTAATCCAGCCTTTTTTATGCACAATTCAGTAAAAGCCCATTTTCCAGCCAATTCTATGTTTAGAATTCTAGGGCTTACGCATTGAGAAAAAATGGGGAATTCCCCCCTTTTCAATTTTCTGATATAATCAAAACAGAAATTTCTAAACAGCGACCCGCTAAAAGTAGCTGGAATAGGAATTTTTAGATATTTTCCGAATTTTTAATCCAGATCATCGTTTAATTCACGATCCCCAAGAAAGTGAGGTAACAGCGCGTGATTGCATTATCACCCCGTCCAACAAAATGTAACTGGGGTACAGTGAGTTTTGTTTCTACACTTTATCTAAGCCCAATCCTCGATCTTCTAGTGGCAAAAGTCCCCCCAGACTGGCAAATAGAAATCAGACTCGGATTACAGGAGGCTTTGGTTAATGCGGCAAAACACGGAAATCGACTTGATCCCAGTAAAACTATTCTTGTTCAGTATGTCATAGGACAAACCGAATGTACATGGGTAATTACCGATAAGGGGGCTGGATTTATGCCCAGTTATTCTGGCTGTCAAGACGACCCTGATAGCTTCCTGCCACACCATGAATCAGAAGGGGGTCGCGGCTTATGTATTCTTTACCATATATTTGACCAAGTGCATTGGAATGAGGAAGGAACGCAATTAAAATTAACCAAAAAACGAGATTAATTGGGATTAATTACTAAGAGTTGCTTAACCATTGGTAGAATGGTAACGTTAAATAGCAATCATTAATACCAATTTAGGTGTAGAGGAGGGAACTTTAATGTTAATGAAAGCCAAGGAAATTATGACCCAAGAGGTGGTGAAAATTAAAGGGTCAGCAACGATTTCTGAAGCGGTGCAACTGATGAGGGATTACAATATTCGTTGTTTAATTGTAGATCGTCGGCGAGAAGATGATGCTTATGGGATTATTACTGAAACTGATGTTGTGAAGCAAGTGGCAGCTTATGGAAAAGATCCCCAACAGATGAGAGTGTATGAGGTAATGACAAAGCCTTGTGTGGTGGTTAACCCTGATTTAGGGGTAGAATATGTGGCTCGTTTATTTAGTCAGCTTAATATTCATCATGCTCCTGTCATTCAAAATGAACTATTAGGATTAATTTCTACCTCAGATATTCTACGTAAAGGTGACTTTCTGGAAAAACCAAAAGAGAAGGTTTTAGCCGAAGAAATTAAAAATGCTGTGGCGAAAGCCCGAGAAGTCTGTCAAAGCCAAGGGGATACTTCTCCTGAATGTGCTGTTGCTTGGGATGTGGTAGAAGAATTACAAGCTGAAGCCTCTCACCAGAAAGCAGAGAAAATTCACAAGTAGCGCGAAGAATATAGTAATATCATCTACCGACAAGACGAAGGGATTTGTCAGGTGTAGCATGAATTAATCAATTTCATAAGCAGGTACACAAAATCATTTTCCTATTTTGCAAGTCTGAAACCATTACAGTAAATCAGTCAGAAAGCCCTCGATTTCAAATCGAGGGATGAATGGCACT
>JBKHER010000222.1:0-4851 GCA_046540715.1 Halothece sp. | reverse complement strand
GCAAAGTGAGGCTAGGGATGTTTTATCTCGCTTAGTTATCAATTCGCCGCAATTAAAAATTCAACAAGATGTGGATACTAAGTCTTTAGAAGAAATGCCTATGGAACAGTTAGAAACTGATTTCAATTCGATGCAGAAATCTTTTGAAGGGGCGGTCTCTTTTGTGAAAGAACAAGAAGATGAATTAGCTTATCAATTAGAAAGTGTTCGAGAATTAGAAGAACAATTAAAGCAAGCAGGAGAAACCGAACAAGAAAGTATTAAAAATGAGTTAGCAGAAGAACAAGATCGGTATCGTTTTTTAGAAAAAACCCTTGTTGGTCAACGGCGAAACTTAATGGCAAGAGAAGATGTCTTAGAGCAATATCGGGAAATTTTACAACGTCGTCAAGGAAGTTTTGATGAAAACGCAATTCCTTCCAAGGTTGATTTAAGTCCGATCTTTAATAAAATTGATAGCCAGCGAGATTACAGTGAAGATGAGTTTCATCAAGTGAATGATGAAATCGAAGAATTGAAAGGCAAAATTGAAGAACTTGAAGAACAGGTGAAACAAAAACAGAAAGATTACGATGATGCTTGTGAAAAAATCAAGGAGTTAGAAAGTCATTGGCTGGCTTTGCAAAAAGAGGCAAATGAGTTATCAACTCGGATTACTGTCAATGGGGAAATATTACAAGAACAAGACCAAGACTTACAGGAAATAAAAAAACAAGTGGAGCAAATGACACCAGAAGGGAATAATGGTAATTCTCAAGGGCAACAAAATTCTTTATCAAAGGTGAAAGAGTTATTATCAAGTTTAGCCACAAGCTGATTGTAAGCAGATGTATTGATCTTGTACTTGGGCATAGTAATGATTGGGAAAAGATGAAGTGCGAGTTCGATTAGGTGCGTTAATGAGAGCAGTTAGTTCTTCAATTTGCTCGAAAGTTGGGGCTTGAGTTAGGTTTTGATGCCAAAATAAACGCATGACTCTCCTTTGCAGAGCTAGAGGCGCGGTTTTGAGAGGGGGGCGGGCTAAACAAGTTCTGGGTTCCTGAATTGAGGCTTGCTGGAAAAGATCACTAGCCAGTTGTTGGAGATACTCCGTTTCGGCTTGTAAAACCTCGCTAGTTTGGGTGAGGGCTATTTCCACCTGCGGATTGAAATTGGCTTTAATTTGGGGTAAAACTTGCTGTCTCAGGCGATTTCTGGCATAAGCTAGGTTATGATTAGCGGGGTCTTCCCAAATCGGAAGTTGAAATTGTTGGCAGATTTGTTGGGTTTCTTGGCGGAAAAAGTTTAGCAACGGACGAACTAAAGTTAAGGTAGGGGTAAGCGGTCTTTCCCAAATTAGGGCTTGTAAGCCATCACTCCCACTCCCTCGGATCAGATTGTAAAGTAGGGTTTCAGCGCGATCGCTGCCAGTATGGGCGGTTACTAAATAGCCATAACCCCGTTCCTCACCGCATTGGCTGAGAACTTCATATCGCCATGTTCTTGCGGCTGCTTCCGTTTGGGTGACAGGAGTTTCCGCACGAAGCAGAAAAAACGGGAGAGCAAACGTTTTGACCACTTCTCGGACATGAGTTGCCATTCCTTGATCCTCAGACCAACGATGATCACAATGGGCAACCGCTAAATCCCACTGCCATTTGGGTTGTAAATCCGAGAATAACTTTAAAAGGGAAAGAGAATCTTGTCCGCCAGATACCGCTAAGAGAATCCTTGATTTTTTCGGTAGTAATTGTCGCTGGCGAAGGGTTTTATGGATTCTGGCATGAAAATCACTCCAGGTCATTCGGTTAAGCCATGTTGAAGGGCAAATCTGACTAACTCAGTCCGACTATTGGTTCCCGTTTTGCTAAAGAGACGACTGACATATTTTTCCACGTTTCTAACGCTCGTTTCTAAGCGACGAGCAATTTCTTTGTTCATTAACCCCTCAGCAACTAGATTAAGAATACTTTGTTCTCTGGGAGTCAGATCAATTTTAATCGGACTCGGGGTAGTTTTACTTTGTCCCTGTTGTCCAAGAAGGGTTTTAATTTCTGCAATTTGCTGAGAAATGGCACTTAATTCTGAACTATCCTCACTACTCCCTTCATGGAGGGTTTCCCGTCGTGAGAGCAAGTTTTTCACAATCGCCACTAATTCATCAGGATCAAACGGCTTAGATAGATAAGCATCACATCCTGTTTCATACCCCTTAATGCGATCTGTGGTCATCCCTTTTGCCGTTAGAAAAATCACAGGTAAGTTTTTAAACCGAGGGTCATTCCGTAATTGTTCTAAAAACTGATAGCCATTGACTTCTGGCATCATAATATCGGTAATGACTAAGGTGGGAGTTTCCTGTTGCATAACTTCCCATCCTTGTTGAGCATTACTGGCGACTTCGACAATAAATCCTTCGTCCTCTAAATAGGCTTCTACGGCTTCTCGCAAGCCCGGTTCATCATCGACTAACAGAATTTTACTTGCTTCTTGCTCTGTCATCTTTTTTTCGCACTACCATTTACATCTCATTTTACAAGACATTTGACCAATTCAGGGAGATGTTCGGGGGAAGTTGTTAGCTTCATCCCAGAGTTAAGGAAAGATAATTTGTTTGTCTAGATTGATCGAACTATATACAATGGAAGCTAAAACAGTTTCACAGGGTTTGTTACCGTAATGGCTTCAACGACGACAATTACGAATAATCCAGACAAAGAAAAAGCCCTCAATCTCGTTCTTAATCAAATTGAACGTAATTTTGGCAAAGGATCAATTATGCGTCTGGGGGATGCGGCGCAAATGAAGGTAGAAACCATCCCCACAGGGGCGCATACGTTAGATATTGCCTTGGGGGGAGGATTACCAAAAGGAAGAATTATTGAGATTTATGGGCCAGAAAGTTCTGGAAAAACGACCTTAGCCTTACACGCGCTCGCAGAAGCCCAAAAATCAGGAGGAGTCGCCGCCTTTGTGGATGCGGAACACGCCCTCGATCCGACTTATTCTGAGGCGTTAGGGGTTGACATTGCAAACCTTTTAGTGTCTCAACCCGATACAGGAGAAGCGGCTTTAGAAATTGTGGATCAGCTCGTTCGTTCAGCCGCCGTTGATATTGTCGTGGTTGATTCCGTGGCAGCGTTAACTCCTCGTGCTGAAATTGAAGGGGAAATGGGTGATACCCAAGTGGGATTACAAGCCCGTTTAATGAGTAAGGCCCTACGGAAAATTGCGGGAAATATTGGTAAGTCAGGCTGTACGGTGGTTTTCTTAAACCAACTGCGGCAGAAAATTGGGGTAACTTATGGTAGCCCTGAAGTGACGACGGGGGGAAATGCCCTGAAATTTTATTGTTCGGTGCGTCTAGATATTCGTCGCATTCAAACTTTAAAAAAAGGTAGTGAAGGGGAATATGGCATTCGGGCGAAGGTAAAAGTGGCAAAAAATAAGGTCGCCCCGCCGTTCCGAATTGCGGAGTTTGATATTATTTTCGGACATGGCATCTCTCAATTAGGTTGTTTAGTAGATATTGCGGAACAAACTGATGTCATTAACCGTAAAGGAGCTTGGTATAGCTACAATGGGGATAATATTGCCCAAGGGCGAGATAATACCATTAAATATTTAGAAGAAAACCCTGAAAAAGTGACTGAGATTGAAGCGGCTGTCCATGAGAAAATCCAAATGGGGGCTTTAGTGCAAGGAAATTCTGCTTCTAATAAGAAGTCTAAGAATAATAGTAATGCTACTGAAGAATCAGAGGTAGCTGAAGCGGAGGAAGAATAAGGCAAAAGCGCGATCTAGGGGTTAAGTAGCTACTAGACGCGATCGCGCCGTAGGTGCAGTGACCCTTGAGGTTGATCGCGCTTCTTCTCCTTTGATGTTAGATCAAAAGGGAGCAGCCGGTCCCCCCATATCAAAAGAAAAGCAATTTTAAATCTTCCGAGAATAATACTCAACCACAAGGAGTTCATTCACTTGCAATGCTACCCAATCCCGTTCAATCACCCCATTGACTTTGCCAGTGTAAGTATTTTTATCAAATTCTAAATGGCTAGGAAGATTAGATAAGCCTGGATATTCCATATTGCGTTCTACAAGCTGTCGAGACCGATCGCGATCGCGCACGGCAATCACGTCTCCAGGGCGACATTGATAACTAGGAATATCCATCACCCGTCCGTTTACCAAAATATGACCATGATTAACTAACTGACGCGCTGCTGGAATTGTTCCTGCCATTCCCATCCGAAAAACAGTATTATCCAGACGCATTTCTAACAATTGTAGTAGGGTATTCCCGGTAGAACCGGTGGCGCGACGAGCTTTTTTCATATAGCCCATCAGCTGTTTTTCCGTAACCCCATAGTTATAGCGCAGTTTTTGCTTTTCTTCTAGACGAATGGCATATTCGGAACGTTTCCGCCGCGCTTGACCATGTTGACCTGGGGGATACGCTTTACGAGCAGTTTTTCGGGTTAACCCAGGTAATTCCCCTAAGCGTCGCGTAACTCGCAAACGAGGACCTCGATATCTAGACATATAGCTTTGACTTCATTAAAATTTTCCTTCACAGACCTGCTATTTTAACATAGAAAAACCGTTACTCGGTAGCCCTCTCAATTGGGGAAGATTTTAAGAACAACATATCTAACACAAAAAGTCCCGATCGCGTAGTAATCCCATTTCTAATATGAAATGGGAAAAAGCCTGCTACCTACCGTAGGCTGTAAGCTGATCTGTAGGCATCCCCCCTTGCCCCCCAAAATAGCGGGGGGTTGGGGGGATCTGAATGTAGCGCAAATTGTCCAAAACGGTATTAGGAAAGGAGGACTTTTTACGGCTTTTTTCTTAAGAAAAAGTCAATTCAGA
>JBKHER010000221.1:0-4855 GCA_046540715.1 Halothece sp. | reverse complement strand
AGTTATTGCCACTTACTTTTGATCAAAATAATCCCGCCTAAACCGAGTAACATCCAGTTTAACCAATTTCCCCAACGCACATATAAAGTTTGGCTATCTCGGCGATAAATGGTGCTGAGATGGGTTTCATATTCAGAAAGCTCTGATTGCCATAAAGTGTTCCCTCGCGAATCAACAATCGCTGAATACCCGGTATTGGTAGCTCGCACCATAGCGCGATCGGTTTCAATGGCTCGCATGATATCCTGAGCATGGTGCTGGGCGGGCATTACTTCGCTATAGTGATCGTCATTGGAAGCGCTGAGAAGAAACTCGGCTCCCCTAGCAACTTGACGACGGAAATGTTCCCCATAAGCAGACTCGTAGCAAATCCCGACTGCCGCTTTTCCCCAAGGGGTGAGAAAAGTTTGGTCAGGGCTACCAGAGGTCAGTTGAGAGTCAAGGGGAGATAGACGATCAACTATATTTCCTAAAACCTCTTCAAAGGGAATATACTCTCCGAGGGGAACTAATTTCACTTTATCGAAACGAGCCAGGGTTTCCCCCTCTCCATTCAAACTATAAAGACTATTGGTAGAATCCCCTTCTTTTTTGCCAAACGCCCCTAACCAAACAGGGACATTTTCTTCTAAAATTGCCTGGTAAAAATCACTGTTTTGACGAACTTGTTGTTCCCATTGAAAGGGAAGGGCGGTTTCTGGAGTCAGGATTGCCTCCGCACCTGCTTGAGAAAGCTCAATATATCCTGTTGTGTAGCCTTCTAGCGCTTTACGCCAGCCTTTGGGATAGAGTTTAATGGTATTGGGAACATTCCCTTGAATAATGCCTACTCGAATGGCGTTTTCTTGAGGGGTTTCGAGCGGTTGGAGATAAATTAACCAGCCAATAAGATGCAACCCGGCGAGTAACCCAAGGGCTGCTTGTGTTAAGCCTGAAAGCAAGCGAGAACGAGTTTGACGATGGCTAATCATAATGGCTTCAGCGAGTAACCCATTTACTGCAACAATGGCAGCGGTAACAGTGGTCGTTCCAGAAAGGGAAAGCCATTGTAAAATCGGTAAATTATAGGGGCTTTGGGTTAAAGCAAAAGTCGGCCAGTGGAGAGGGGTATAACTGATGAGGGTTTCGATCGCGCACCAAAATGCTACCCCCAGCAGCACTCGCGATAAGGGATGGCTCAGGGAACGAGTCACGAACATCATCGCCAGTGACCACATTAAGACAAAAAGACTCCCCCAAGCAATTAAAAAAAACCAGCAGAAAATCGCAATGAGAAAACTACTCACCCAGGGAACGCCCATCCATGTCATTGGGTGAACGCCAGTAATCCAAAATAGCGTCACCCCATAGTAACCGACAGCAAACGTCAAAGGTGGTAGCAGTTGGCTAATATGGAATTGCTGTTGGTTAATGAGCCAAATCCATAAGGGAATTAGGGCAATCCAAGCTAGAAACCAAGCATTAAGGGGATCAGAAGCCATCCCCATCAAGGTACCAGCGAGAAAACAAGTGATCCAAGGTTGGGAAGCAACTTGCTTAAGCAATGTCAGTTTCGTTAGTTGCTGGGACATTTTTTCACAGATCATTCTACTTAAGTCTGAAAAAATTCGGTATCATAGATTAAGAAAGTTTTTGATTAAGGGAGAATTGATGAGGGACAATTAATTGAGTGACCTTAAGTTAATAATTTCTCCTTGACAATTTGCTTTTCGTTATTTTTTATATTTTTAATCTTAAATGTCTGTTCTTTATTTTATCTTAAATTTTCACCTGAAGCTAGTTTGTTTCTATCATGATTGTTGGTAAGGGCTAGACCTGCCACGTTTTTATTCTAATTCCTAATTCCTTGATAACCCTTTTTTGTAGCAATTAATAAGTTGCTTCAAGTTGGGGTTAAAATACTCCTGCTTAGATTTATTTAAATTTAAGCTCATCTAATCTCCATGTTTACTTGAAAAATTTTTATTATTAATGCACTTAATTATGAACTGTAACATCAACCGTCTTTCGATTTTTGTGGACGGCAATAATATGTTTTATGCTCAACAAAAAAATGGGTGGTTTTTTGACCCCAGACGAGTTTTAGATTACTTTAAAAATGAACCGAGTATTAGTTTTGTGAATGCGTTTTGGTACACAGGACTAAAAGACTCGCAAGATCAAAGAGGATTTCGGGATGCCCTGATTAGTTTAGGTTATACGGTACGCACCAAAATCTTAAAGGAGTATTATGATGATGTGTCAGGACGGTATTCCCAGAAAGCCAATTTAGATATTGAAATTGTCATTGATATGTTTAACACGGTTGAGCAATATAATCGCGTGATCTTGTTTAGTGGGGATGGGGATTTTGAACGCGCGATCGAGCTTTTGCGATCCAAAAATACGCATATTACCGTCGTTTCCACAGAAGGCATGATTGCTCGGGAATTGCGGAATGCCACTGACCGCTATATTGACCTTAATGATATTCGAGAAAGTATTGAAAAGATAGACTAGAATTAAGGATCAGATAGTGTGAATAATTTTATTAATCTATGAGTAAAGAACGCGATCGAATTATAATATTTGATACGACGCTCCGTGATGGGGAACAATCCCCCGGGGCAACCCTCAATGGGGATGAGAAGCTCACCATCGCCCGCGCCTTGTCCCGCTTAGGAGTGGATGTTATTGAAGCGGGATTTCCTTATTCTAGTGTTGGCGATTTTGAAGCAGTGAAATCCATTGCTGAAACTGTTGGTACGGCTGATGGCCCCACAATTTGCGCCTTAGCTAGAGCCAGAGAGCAAGATATTAAAGCCGCCGGGGAAGCCATTGCACCAGCAGTAAAAGGGCGCATTCATACCTTTTTGGCAACCTCTGATATTCACCTTAAGTATAAGCTCAAGAAAACTCGGGAAGAAGTCTTAGAAATTATCCCGAAAATGGTCAGTTATGCGAAAACGTTTACCGATGATGTGGAATTTTCGGCTGAAGATGCAGGACGCTCTGATCATGAATTTTTGTATCAAGTAGTGGAAAGCGCGATCGCGGCTGGCGCAACCACCATTAATATTCCTGATACGGTAGGTTATACCACCCCAGAAGAATTTGGAGCATTAATTCGCGGCTTGAAAGAAAACGTCCCCAACATTGAACAAGCCGTTATTTCCGTTCACGGACATAATGATTTGGGATTAGCCGTCGCTAACTTCCTCTCAGCGATTCAAAATGGCGCAAGACAATTAGAATGTACCATTAATGGCATTGGTGAACGTGCTGGAAATGCGGCGTTAGAAGAATTAGTGATGGCACTTCATGTCCGCCGTCAATTCTATAATCCCTTTTTAGGAAGAGAACCAGACTCAGAAGAACCCTTAACCAGTATTAACACCAGAGAAATCTACAAAGCCTCTCGGTTAGTTTCTAATCTCACAGGAATGCCCATTCAACCCAATAAAGCCATTGTCGGTGCAAATGCTTTTGCCCATGAATCGGGGATTCACCAAGATGGGGTTCTCAAGAACAAACAAACCTATGAAATTATGGATGCTGAGTCCATCGGCTGGACAAGTAACCAAATTATTCTCGGCAAACATTCCGGGCGTAATGCCTTTAGCAGCCGCCTGCGAGACTTAGGCTATGAATTTACGGAAACGGAATTAAATAAAGCCTTCTTGCGCTTCAAAGACTTAGCCGATAAGAAAAAAGTCGTCACAGATTGGGATTTAGAAGCCATTGTTAATGATGAAACCCAACACGCCCCTGAAATTTATGCTTTAGAATTAGTACAGGTATCTTGTGGCGATCATGCACGTCCCACAGCAACCGTTACGATTCGGAATCCAGAGGGGGAAGAACTAACCGATGCAGCCATTGGCACTGGCCCAGTGGATGCAGTTTATGAAGCGATTAATCGAGTGGTGAAAGTTCCCAACGAGTTGATTGAATATTCAGTGAAGTCGGTGACAGCAGGAATTGATGCCATTGGGGAAGTGACCATTCGCCTGCGCCATGAAGGGAAAGTTTATTCTGGTCATGCCGCCAATACTGATGTGATTGTTGCTTCGGCACAAGCCTATATTAATGCCTTGAACCGTCTTTCTGCGACGTTACAAGAAGGTAATAAACTCAATCCTCAAACGGCAACGGTTGCCCAAAATTAATGGGATAAATTCCGATTAGCTTGACGCTCCTCCATAGGAATTAATCCTATTCCTTTGGAGGATTTTTTTTGAGGTTTGGAAATAATGTTATTAGAATTCAAACGCTGGGTAATTCCGCCCGGACATCAGGTATTACTACAAAATGTTTCTTGGTCAGAATTAGAGCAAATTCTTGATGAGTTAGGGGAGAACCGAGCGACTCGTATTTCTTACAGTAATGGCACTTTAGAACTTATGACTCCTCTAGCGACTCATGAAAATAACAAAGCCATGATTAGCGACTTTGTTAGAATCCTTCTGGAAGAGTTAGGAAAAGAATATCGAAATCTGGGATCAACAACTTTGAAAAATGCCAAAATGAAGCAGGCAGTTGAGCCAGATGAGTGTTTTTATATTCAAAATGAGCATCTTGTGCGAGGGATTCAACGCCTTGATTTAAGTATTCTTCCACCCCCAGATTTAGCCATTGAAATTGATCTTACTGCTCGGACTCGCTTTAATCATTATGAACAGTTAGGTGTCCCTGAATTATGGCGTTATGACGGGACAAAACTAGAAATTAATATTTTAAGCTCAGGGAAATATCTTGCCTCGGAAGAAAGTTTACAATTTTCTGGTTTTCCTCTGAAAGAAGTGTTACCGCAATTCTTAGAAGCTACTCAAACTCAGGGTAAAGTTTCAATCCTGAAGCAATTTCGAGACTGGGT
>JBKHER010000220.1:0-4915 GCA_046540715.1 Halothece sp. | reverse complement strand
ATCAACTTTCCTATCTGTCAATTGATCAGCCTAAAATCCAGTCTGGGCAAGGAATTGACACAGTTTTACCGTCCAATAGCCATTTCAGAGGTTGGTCGAGGTGAGTCGATTTCCCATCTCAAGTTTCCTTTCTACCAGATTTCCTAATCCGACTGACTCATCAGGTTGGGTTTTTTACAGATTCTCAGCTATCAAATGGTTACACCATTTTTGGAAACTATTGTTACAGTTAACTGGTAACTGGTAACTGATCACTGATTAGCCCCCTACTGTAGCATGACTTCTTAGAAACGGTATTATTTCCCCCATAATAATTGAAACATTTCTTGTTGATTTTCTAGAAAATTTAAAAACTCCCTCTCTTGTTGATCTGGATAATCACTAGGAAAAAAAGTGAAGAGTTCAAGATATTGATCAGTGGGTCGTGTACGATACTGTTCTGGATTATTGGGATCGGGTTCTAATGTCACTAGAGGATACATTCGATGCCAAATTCGACCAATATTCCCCATGCTTCCAGTTACAGAAGAGTTATAAATTGTTCCTTCTGGAATTCTAGCCTCCCGAATAGCACGGCGATAAGGTTTGTGTAACCATTCAATCGCCCGAGAATCTTCATTATCTGTCGCAATTCGTCCCCACACTTGGACTTTTTTAGGATGCCATGCTTCTCGCCAGTTTTGAGCATAATTATTAGGAGTAGGAGAAATCCCTCGTAATGCCATCCATTCCTGAAGATGGCTTCGCACTCGATCATCAATAAAAACAGGAACTTGTTTTAAATTTCTAACCCCATTACGAGTATGTTTGAATCGCGATGCTTCACCATACCATTGCCAATGACAGCCAATTAACGGTTTAGCATTTCCCCCTTCATAATATTCTGGGAAAAATTTTTGATGATCGGCACGTCGCCAAGATTTTCCAAACCCACCGAAAAGCATAGCAAAGCGAGTTAAGGCTTTAATAACCTTCATTAAGACTTTTTTCTGATCTTCGGGAAGTTGTTTATTGAGAGAAAAGCACAGTTGTCCTTTCACATTATAAGCAGTAACAGTGTACGGCTGTCTCCCAAAATCCTCAAAGTTGAGGTGATCTGGGGAAAACTGAAAAGAGACACCCAATAACCCCACCGTTGTCTCTCCTTTAACCCCCCCAAATAACTCTTGCACTAACTTCTCAGCATTATCAGCAGTGGTTAACCCACCAAACAAGCGCAAAGCGTGTCCTCGCAACGCTGCCTTAAACATATTAGGACGAAATTCAGCTTCCCCCGTCACTAATTTAGAAGCCATTCCCTGTCCTTGTAAGCCTGTTTTATAGAAAAAATTAGCCTTTTTCATTTTCGGTTGTCCATAGCCTGCACTAACGCGACAACCAATTCCTGTTGATAAACCTTTCTCCCAGATTTTCCAGATCGTCTCCCATTCACTTTCTTCTAGGGGAACTGTGCTAGAAATACCAAATTTTAAGGTGGGTTGGTAGAGGGAAATTTGTGCCAAAGCCCCTTTTTTCTCGTTAGATTTAACTTGCCAGTCTTGTTGCCCATGGATAATATCCACAAGGTAATTCTGATTTTGCCAGTTATTATCGACAGGATAGCCGCCATGAAAGCGAAGAAGACCAGGGGTAAAATCTCCTTGCCCTGAGTCGCCACCACAGTAACGCTGGGCTTGCTGAGGAGTACAAGCGCGACGAAACACTCCTTTCATGCTACTCCCTGGATAGTAGGGATAACCTTTTGCCCCAATAACAGGACGGATAATTCCATCATCTTGTCCGCCGTTCGTGACAAAACGCCAATTGATATCATAAGACTGAACTCGGATGCCTTCACTAAATTTTGGGGGTTGAGAACTCACTGTCTTCAACCATTCTGAAGTCCAACGTTCCGAATCTTGTTCTTTTTGATTCTTTGATTTCACTGGATCAATATATTGAAGCTGACAACGCCCAGGGAGTTGGGCGCGGTACATCATAGGGATTTGGCTGATATTACACATAGTTTACTCCTGATTAGAAATGGATTACAGGTGGTCCCCTAATTGGTCAATCACAAACGTTCCGTTCTTTTCAAAGTGACCATAAAGACGTTTGGCATCTTTGTCTGACCACGCATAGCATTCGTGGGTGACTTTAGGGAGGGGTTTGTTATTCAGTTTGTTGAAGTTGAGAGAAGTAGGATTATATTTTCCATTGGTTTCGAGATAACGAGACAGTTTATCTAAACCATGATTGACAATAGCCAGACGATCGCGCTCTAATTGATTAGCTTCTTTCTGAAAGCGGTCACTGTAGTTTAATCGACGACTCAAGGGGGATAATAACTCCCGTTGATAGTAGGTGGCTTTGGCTTGTCGCCATACCAGTTCTCCCCATTCTGAAAGGATCACTTGTTCATCAATGGGAAAGAGTAATGTTTCTGGGATTCCTGTGGCTTCTTCTTCCGTGACGGGAAAATCCACTTCCAGTCTCCGAAAGAGATTCAGGTGTTTTCCAACTACTCCCTCTTTATCAATGGAAATGGGTAATTGGGGAATGCGGAGGAGTTGAGAACTAGATTGGAAGATATACACACTTTCGTGGGCGTAAAACATCGCGATCGCCTGTAGGAAACCGTTAACCCCCTTAAAGCCACCCGTTAAACTAAAAATGACGTTCCAGTTTTGTTCGCGATAACCCGTGAGAGTTTCATCACACCATTGAATGAGTTCAGACATGGCAGAACGAAACGCTTCTGGATCACCTGTAGCGAGATCAGGAATTTTGATGGTTGAAGCAATTACGCCTTTACTCTCTAACCACGCGCCTACCATCTCTCCGACTTGCACTCCTTGATAGGTATCACTGACGAGAAGATAATGCTGTTGTTGATTAGCATCAGGGAACTCTCCCTCATGGTAAGTAATGATCCCGTTGAGTTCCGCACTCATCCGTTTAATTTCTTCTAGAGAGAGGTTGGGATTGAGAAGGGTTTCTTTTCGTTGCTGAATGTGTTCGCTAATGGCGCTATGCTGTTCTGGAGTTAATTCTTCTTCTTTCAGATTTGCTGTTTTAAGCAGTACACTTCGTAATTCACTGGAAATTTGATTAGTGAGAAGACTGGTTCCACAGGGAGAAACAAATACTTTGGGAGTTTGGCTTGAGGAATTCATAAAACTGGATCAGCGTGTTGTTTATACTTAATTAAATCATTACAAAAAGATGGAAAAAGGGATTTCCACCTAGCTAGGAAGAAAACTGGAAAAGGCGTTTTCCAGAGGGGGTTAAATTAGGATTGTTGACTCACAGCAATTACATTGATTGTAGTCCTTTGCTACATCGAACCTGATTTTTCTGAATACTATTTCTAATACCATACGTGATCAATTAGTGCTACACCCCAATACCTTAAGCCCCCCTTTCAAAGGGGGGTTGGGGGGATTTAGGCGGGTGAAAATGGTCTAAGAATTGACACTACACCCCAATACCTTAAGCCCCCTTAAAAAGGCAGGTTTGGGAGAATAAAAAAGGGGGGACTTTTTAGAAATAGTATTAATTATTAAGTATTTTTTCATTTGGTTTAGCAAGTCTTGATTTATGCTCTGTTGATCGGATACGACAGTAACATCTAACTTTAGACAGTAATTATGGCTGATCAGATTTATACTATCATCACTTTTGCCCCAGTTCAGGGCTTTATCGAAAAATCTCGCAAACTGCGAGACCTCTACGGTAGTTCTTATATTCTGTCTTTTCTCTCTCGTATTATTTGCGATCGCGCCATTATTGAACAAGCAACCGTCATCTCTCCAGCTTTACCCAATGTCACTCAAGGAATGCCGAATCAAATTGTTTTAGAGGGTAATTTAACCCAAGAACAAATTGAAACCATTCGAGAGACTTTTGAACAGGGATGGCAATTACTCGCTGATACTTGTCGAGAGTGGATTGAAAGAAATGTCACTCAAGAAACCTATCATTGGGAAAGAGATTGGCGACTCTGGAAACAATATACATGGGAATTTTTCTGGGCGCAAGGAAAGCCAGGTGAAAGTATTACTGAAGTTCGCCAAAGGATTAATCAAGCTAAAGTTTCTCGTGATTGGACTGGAATTAACTGGCAGGGTGAAAGTTCCACTTTATCAGGTTCTGACGCGATCGCGCACCCTGGATTAGGTGAACAGAAAGACCCTCGCACCTATAATTATCAGGAAGAAAGAACCAAGGTTAGAAGATTTTATGAAAAACTGAGCAAACTGTTAGGAGAATCTTTTATTAATCCGCGAGAAGAACTCAGTATTCCACAATTGATTAAACGTTTAATTACTCATCGAGCAATTGTCAACAATATTGTCAAACAATTACGAGAAAGAAAACTAATTAATACCTCGAAAGAGGAGAAAGAATTAACAGAAATTGCCGAGGAACTGAAACCTGAATCCTTCAACGATGTGAAACGTCAAGATGAAAGCAAATCAACACAATTAAATTGGACAGGATGGTTTTTAGGAGATGGAGACAGTGCCACTAAATACTTCCAAACTTTTTCCTCAGAAGAAGAACCAGAAAAACTTAAAGAATTTAGTCAAGAAATGCGAAAATGGGGGAAGCAACTCAGAGATTATCAAGATGATTATTTGCAGAATAAAGGACGGATGATTTATGCAGGAGGAGATGATTTTTTGGGCGTTTTATATGATGATGCTAAATCCGAAAAATCAATTGAGCGTCAAAATAATAAAGCTAAAATTTCTCCTTATAACTGCTTAAAATGGTTTTATAACTTTAAGTCTCAAGTTTGGCAAGAAAAACAGAAACATCCGAAAAAAATTACGTCCAGTGTGGGCTTTGTTTGGGCGGGAAATCAAATTCCCCAGCGAGATGTTTTACAGCATTGTCGAGAAGCAGAACAATCTGCTAAACAAACAGGGCG
>JBKHER010000219.1:0-4915 GCA_046540715.1 Halothece sp. | reverse complement strand
GGAATTAGGGAGAGAGTGGGAGAGTGAGATCGGGAGAACCCCCCATCCCACTTTCATTCTTCCCCCCGAGAATGAAACAGCCCTGCCCTAGCCTCCCAATGATTGGGGGAAAAGTAAATCGGAATGTAGCGCTAATCATTCAAAATGGTATTGTAACCAATTCTTGAGTTCTCCATTGATTAAAATTCAATGGATTCAGGAGGTTGTGATTCAATGGATTAAAATCGCATTTCATCACTTCCTCTTCCCACACTCAAGGATGGGAGACAGACCTTGGCTAAGGTTAACCTTAGCTGTGTCCTTACCTATTAAATTAGTCCGCTTGGGTTTTTCACCATTTAGTTTTGGACTTCGATTAATTATAACAGATACCGAAAAGCCAAATCTAGATGTACAAGGACACAAAAGGCTAAAGCCTTGGTTCGCCATTCATGAGGGGCTGGGGTCGGAGGTTTCCTCCGACATGCAAAAAGCCCCGTCCATCGGTTTCAAACCGATGGCTCTCTGACTGGTTTTGTGTAGATGCAGTGAATTTAAATGATTGTCATCCGACTAGTTGGCGATCGCGCTTGGTGTTCTGTATAAAGCCCGATCGCGCTAAATTGAAACAAATTGTTATTGGGAATTCATACTTAGATCACAATCGTGTTCTTGTCAAAAACAAACCTCACCGATCAATGAACTTTTTCAGCAAGCCCTATTTCATACTGATAAGAAACTCACAATAGCATTCTTTTGGATGTCATATTACATTAGAGTTAGAGCTTTAATTTTAGAAACCTTATCCTTTTCTAATCCCTCCAACTCCTGTAATCGTAGCCATCCTCCCTGCACCAATTCAGCCAAGATGAAAAGAAGGGTTGAAGGATCATAATGATATTTCCCATCAATTTCGTGACGTTTTGCACTTAAATGATCATGTAGATGCCATAAATCCTCTGCTACTTCCACTTGTTTGGCTCGTTGCTCTATCTCCTGAATCAAAGTAGCGATTTCTCGGTTATATGCTTTATTAAACGCTTCTTGTGCAATTTTTTCTTCCTGAGAAGACCATTGCTTATCAATTGCTTGCATTATTTAGCTTTATTATTAAGTTCATTAATTTTCGTAATGTATCTTAGCACAATTCTCTTGACGCTCTCCCGTTATAATCTTTGATTTAACGGAAGATTCCTCCTTCTAAGCTATGAACAGTGTTCATAGGACGAGTCCACTTGCTCTAAAAGAAAGTCTTCAATGTCTTGATTTCCTTTCTTCTGATTACATTCAGGACAAGTTAAGGAATCTATTGGTGGTAGTGAAATTACTTTCATCAGGAACAGAAGGGGAAGATTTAGGACGTACTTCCCTTACCTCCCCTCTATTATATGAGAATGCTTACTTGGCAAGATTCATCAGTTCCTTGGGAGAGGCGAGTAAATCAATAGCAACAAAGAAAATTTTATTTTGGTCATTGAGTAAGAAACGCCAGGCAATATTCATGCCTACGCCTGCACCAAACCATGGGGTTTGTACTTTACCCGTTACCTTGATTTGAGTGTAACCATCTTCTGCCGGTTCCGATACACCACGCTCTGGTAATAACTTCAGATTTTGGCATTCTTCGCAGAAGAATTGATAGATTTTATCTTTGCCAACAATTGGGCGGCGAAAAGGAGGTTGTAAACCGGCATCTTCCTCAAAGAGTTCAATGAGAGCATCAAAGTCATTGGCATTAAGGTTATTCATATAGCTGAATATTGTCGGGTTGCTAATGCCTTCAATCTTGACTTGTTCCCGTTGCGACATATCTTGGGGAGGCTCTACGGGTTCGGTCACTCGCTTAACATTCCCTAAGTTCATGGGGTCAACTCCCATATCAATGACAGAATTCCGCAACACTGTAATTTGCTGTCCACTCTCTAAGGTGCGAATGGTTTGTAAAACCGCCGAAGCATTAGCTGATAGTTTATAATTTTGGGGAATTGGGGCAACAATCCCTTGTTCCATCCAGACTCCTAGTTGATACCAAAAGCCGAGCTTAATATTAGCACTCCAATTGCCATAGGTACGACTGATTTCTGTATCGGCTCGGTTCACTAAGTCACACATGACTTGCGTTTGCTCAGCAAAACTCATCTGGCGAATTTTTTGCAAAGTGGGTTCAGCAAATTGCATATTAGCTGCTCCTGGGGCAGCAATGGTAATGCCTTTTCCCATTTCTTTGTAAGCAAACCAGATTAAGGCGAGTTGGTCTTCAGCGCTTAGTTGATTAAATCGAGCAACTGTTGCTGGTACAGCATCAGCAGTAGCTGTTTCTGGAAAAATATTGCGGGCTGATTCAATGGAAAAGGGCATGGTTTAGCACTCCTAAAATTTGTGGTTTTAAAACAATAGGTTGGAAATAGATCAGTATCTATCAACGTGAATCAATCAATTGATCTAACTGTAGCACTTGCTACAAGTTAGATTTCATTTACGACTATCAGATAAAAGTTTGGTGAAAAATATCCCTAACCCCCCCCAGGGGGAAATAAATGCTGATTTCGTTTAGAGTTTAAGTAAATGCTTCATTAATTAGGCTCAATCGCGCTTCCCAAAATGGTAAAAATTTTAATTTTTTTTAAAAATCCCTTTACAACACTGCGTAAGGGGGAAACGGCGCGATCGCGCTCTCTTATGATTTGTCATCAAATTAAGTGACAGGTTTTGGCTTAGTAACTGACCTAGGAAAAGACCCAGAAATCCCCATCTCCATGTCTCTACCTATTACCGTTAAAGAATTTAATCATTCTCCTCCTATGGAAGGATTGTTTTTTTGACAAACTTTATTTACAATTGTTTACAAAGTAGATTAAACTACATTCTTAAATCATCAAGAGGTCATTATGGAAGAAAATCCCAACGATTTTAAATTTGGTTTCAACACTTCTGCAGAAAATTGGAACGGCCGCTTAGCCATGATTGGCTTTATCGCTGCCCTGCTTACCGAAATTCTCAGTGGTCAAGGTGTCCTCCATTTTTGGGGACTTCTGTAAATTCTATGTTTAATTAGCATCAATTTCCCTCGGTCGCTAAGACTGAGGGAATTTTATATGTTAAAATAAACCCTTTGATCGGATATTTGTTAGCCCTCCCATGCAACGGACATTTCTTCTGGGAAAAATTCATAACTGTCGTGTTAGTGATAGTAACCTCAACTATATGGGGAGTATCGGCATTGATCAAATTCTGTTAGATGCGGCAGGAATTAGTCCTTATGAACAGGTACAAGTGCTAAATATTACCACTGGCGGGCGACTTATGACTTACGCGATCGCGCTAGAAGCGGGTTCCGGTAAAATTGAACTCAATGGGGCGGCAGCGAGATTCGGAGCAATTGGTGATCGCTTAATCATCCTTACCTATGGCTTACTCACTGCTGAAGAAATAAAAGATCATCATCCTTCTGTGGTTTTTGTCGATGAGCAGAATGCTCTTTTAGATCCCCTCCTAGCGCGATCGGGCAGTTGGGTTTAGTCCTAAAATGAAACTCAATGGTGCTACCGCTAGCAGTGAGCAAGGCTCGATCGCGAAGTTCGGTTTCATCGTTAAACTAAGTCAGATAATTCGATTAACCTTTAAAAAATGAGTATTATTCGCGCCTACGTAATTCCATTTATTATTGTTCTTGTCTTTGGTATTGCTCTTTTAGCCGTTAGTTCACGAATCTTTCTCCCTGATGACATGGTTTCCCCAGCCCCTGTGGAAGAACCGATAGAATCAGCCTCAAGTCATTAAGAGCAATGACTTCATCCATACTGAGTTAGAAATTCCCAGTTCATGGGCTTAACATTTAATTTTTCTCAATTTCAGGGGAACTACTGTTACTTTTTATACTTGTTTTGGCTAGGATCAAAGTAATGGTTCTATAAATTGCATTCAAACTGCATAATTCTCCTCGGAGAAAACCGATGGTAGTTAAAAATTGCATTCGATATTTGAATGCTGAATCGCCTATTCCCCTAAGCAAAAGTTACCCCCATGAACCTTGAACCCACCCCCCATGAACAGTATTTTTTAGAGCTAGTCAACCGCGCTCGTCTCAACCCAGAGGAAGAGGCAACCTTATTTGACATTAATCTCAACGAAGGCTTAGATCAAAATACGACAACTTCTGAGGCAAGACAACCAGAAGAGCCAAATCAGGACACCATTTCCCCTGAGGCAAAGCAACCTTTAGCCTTTAACCCCCAGTTATTAGAGGCCGCTTTAAATCATAGTCAGTGGATGCTAGACACCAATACCTTTAGCCATACTGGCTTAGATGGAAGTAGCCCATCTGAGAGAGCAGAAAACGTTGGCTATCCTTCCAGTTTTGTGGGAGAAAATATTGCTTGGCGAGGCACTACCGACAATGTCGATAATCTTACCAATTTTGTTGAACAGTTGCATCAGGGTTTATTTGTCAGTCCTAGTCACCGCCTCAACTTAATGAAACCTGAGTATCAAGAAATTGGGGTCGGAGTTGTCACAGGGGAATTTACCAATGATGGCAATGATTTCAACACTGTGATGGTTAGCCAAGAATTTGGTACAGATTTCAACAATGACAATTTCTTTATCACCGGCATTGTTTACGATGACATTGATGAGAGTAATTTTTATGAGCCCGGAGAAGGGTTATCTGAGATCACAGTCGAAGCTACTAGCACCACTGATGATTTTACTGCAACAACAACGACTAGAACTGCTGGCGGGTATCAAATTGAAGTTCCCTCTGGAGAGTATGAAGTGACGTTTACTGGCTCTGAGCTAGAAACGCCTGTAACAGAAGTCGTAACAGTTGATGAGAGCAACGTTAAAGTCGATACGGTCACCAGTGATATTAATAATTCACAAGGAGAGGTTACCTTAGAGCAAGATCAGCTAAATTTTCAAACCCCTCTCTCCCAAT
>JBKHER010000218.1:0-4934 GCA_046540715.1 Halothece sp. | reverse complement strand
ATTACTATCTAATATAATTAATGAAGGAAAAAGGGAAGAATCGTCATGGTACAATCTCAATCTAACCTCAAGGAATTATATGAAAGAGACGATTATCTTTGGGTCAAAAAAACAATTCAAATGTTAAAAGAGAAGAAATTTAATGAGTTAGATTTAGAAAATTTGATTGAGGAATTGGAAGATTTGGGAAGGGAGAAAAAAAATAAAGTAGAAAGTTTACTAAGGCAAATCATCATTCATCTTTTGTTGTTAGAGTATTGGTCACAAGAATATCAAGATAATGCTGCTCATTGGAGAGCAGAGATTACTGAATTTAGATTTAAGATAAACGGAATCTTAACTAAAACCTTACAAAGTTATTTAGCCAGTAAAATTGAATTAATTTATCAAAATAGTGTTAAATATACTCAAAGAAAAACTAATCTTAATATTTTTCCTGAAAAATGTCCTTATACTCTAGAACAATTATTAGATGAAGATTGGTTTCCTAAAAAATAATTTTGCAGGGTTTCGTCCCTTCATTTTTTGTCCTGTACTGAGAGGACAAAGGACAACTTAAACCGGCGGTAAAAATTCCTCTAAATAACTGCTAATCTCCTCATCAGTGGTGCGAGTTGCCCCCTCCCCAATGACATCCTCAACTAAACCTTCGTCCCGCATTCCAAATAAAAACCGTAGCGTTACTGTTCCATCGGTTAACGCATCCACCTCCTCATTACCATCCACATCTAAAATCTGTGATTCCGCCTCAGCTAAATAGCCCTCAATTTCTGTAGCCGTTTCTCGGGTGGCATCACTAGCGACCACATCTTCCAATAAATCATTGCCTCGAAACCCTAACAAATAGCGCATAATTAATACCCCATCGGTTAACGCATCTGCCTCGCCATTACCATCCACATCTAAAGTTAAGTTCTCTGTTGCTGAAGTTTCCCTCGTTTCCGCTAATTCCCTAAGTGCCTGATCTACCTGAATTAAACCATGACCAGTTACGGGGTCAAATCCCGCATCAAACTCTGGGGTTGCGGGATCATCCATATCCAAAGCAGTTGTTTCTAGCGCAGTGGAAATCTCTGACGGGGTTAAACTGGGATCAGCGTCCTTCAGTAAACCGGCTGCAGCGGCAGCATGAGGGGCAGCGGCAGAAGTGCCAAAGAAATTCGGATCAGAGTCGGCATCACTGGCAATATCATTACCAAAAAAGGTAGTATTCGTGCCATCAGGGGCTACAATATCGGGTTTTTGGCGAATTTCTGGTTCGGCTAAACGATTCCCTTCCTCGTCAAACAAAATGGGAGTGCCTCCGAGTGCGGAGAAACTTTCAATTTCTGGGGGAGTCGTGCCAAAAGCAGGGGTATCTTCAAAGAAAGCCGCCCCCACAGCATTAGCCTCGGTGGCATTAGCGTGACCAAATAAAGTGCTACTATTGGTGGCAAACTCATTGATGGACAGATCACCAAACCCGACATATTTCATTACTTCGGGGTGATCACTCTCTAAGGTTTTGCCAATGGCAAGGTTAAATTCATTGCTATCAAAAGACCCGTCATTAGTGAAGCTGAAAATTTCTACGGGATTATTTCCCACGTTAGCATCTAAACTTCCTGCAAGAATGTCGGTTTTTTCCTCATTTAACAAGAAAATATCAATATCATTCTCTGCGGAGAAAAACGGCTCATCCCACTGAAAAGAGAAGCTAACTTGTCCTCCTTCAGGAACCCTAATTTCTTGAAATAGATCGACTTCTGAGGTAGGGTTAAAGTCATGGGCTTCTAGCTGAAAACTCCCGAGATCAAAAATTTCTCCACTGGGACGAAATTCGCTTTCATAGCTTTTACGACCACTATTCCCAGCCGAGGAGAAAAAACTCACTCCCTCACTAACCACTTCATCTACAGCTTGGGCAACTACGCCATCTTGGAAAAAGGGTTCGTTAAAGTACACGACATCATCAACAATAATATCAGCCCCAGCCTCAGCTAATTCCAAAATCCCTTGGGCAAAGTCAGTTTTACCGCCAAATGCGGTGCGAAAGGCAAGATCAGCATCGGGGGCAAGATCATGAATCAGCTGTAACATGGCTCGCCCTTCGTCACTTCCGCCCCTCGGTAAGTCTTGCAAAACATTGATATCATCGGGCAAATCGCCACTGGCGATATCACTACTTGCGCCCCCAAGATTGTTAAAACTATCCGATAGCACGCCAATGGTTACGCCTTCGCCACTAACGTCAAATAAGTCTCTAGCTAAGTCAGCATTGATAGAAGTATCAGCTTGGGAGGTGGTGCTACCGACATTGGCAATGGGTTGATATACGGGGCTTGCTGTGTGCAGACTATTAATTTCACTGAGACTTGGAAGTTGATCAATGGCAATTTCCCCAGTGACCATTTGTCCGAAGGAACTTTGGTGGGTGAATTCTAGAGATGTTAAATCGGTAAGTAATTCACTGGGGCTATTTTCGGCAACTAATTCGACGGTGACTTCCTCTCCTTCAATACGGAGAAAGGGAAAGCGAGAGGCTAAGTTATTGCCGTGATTTTGAGTGGCTTGGTAAAGATGCGTAAGATGGAAACTGAGTTTTGAGGCGGCAGTTTTTGCGGGAAAGGAATTTTCCAAATAGGTATTGACAGGAGACTCTATATTATTAACAGGTTGATAGTGGGGACGGGCAAAGGTGAGGCTTTCGAGTTGGGCAATTTCTGGGAGTTGAGGAATGGGAAGGTCGCCAATAAGGGCGCGATCGCTGTTACTTTCTAGGGTAAAGTTGTATGGAGATAAATCACTCACTAACTGCGCGATCGTCGCTTCGGGAATTAACTCGACTGCAACGCGATCGCGCTCAACTGTTAATAAAGGAATGTCACTACTAAACGCTTCTTCCGTCTTCTCATTCTCTAAATAAGTCTGATAGCTTTGGTAGAGTTTAATTAGCGTAAAATTCAGCTTTGTTAGCCACTCCTTTGCTGAAACTTCATTAAAAACAGTTAAACCCATAGAAGCAGTGGACATTCCCTTCGAGATCCCCAATATCAAGGCTAAACATTTCCCTAATTTAGTTTAAACTTTAAAACTGAAAATAACCTTAACAATTATGAAAGTTGATTTTTTAGCAGTTTCAATCCCTTTTTGAGACGACGAGAAACTGTAACTACACTCACGCCTAATACTTCCGCCGCTTCTTTCTGCGTCAAGTCTTGCAGGAAAACAAATTCTAAAACACTTCGCGTCCGTTCTTCTAACTCGATTAATCCCTGTTGGAGACGGATGCGATCTTCTTGTGCAAGTTGAAAACTGCGATATTGATCATCCGGAACTAACTCCCCTAAGGGGGTCTTTTCATCTTCTGATCCCATGGGAACATCCAAACTAAGGGGTTCCCGATTTTTCGCGGCTAATTTAATTTCTTGCCACTCTTCTAGAGAAACATTTAATTTTTCAGCAATTTCAGCTTCTGTCGGTTGGCGTTTTAATTCTTCTCTCAGTCTATAAGTTACCTTTGAGGCTTGTTGCTTCAACTCTAACCAGCGACGAGGAATTTTGACAGAGGTACTGCGATCGCGCAAGTAATGTTGAATCTCACCACGAATATAAGGCATAGCAAAGGAACTAAACGCATTCCCCTTGGATAATTCAAACCGCTCAATCGCGCGAATCAACCCGATACAACCCACTTGGATTAAGTCGTCATAGTTTTCGCCACACTGCGTGACCCAATGATGAGCCTCTTTGCGAACTAATCCCATATTTAATTCAACAATCTGATTGCGAACTTGTTGATTAGGGTTATTTTGGTAACTCCTTAGCAACTCTAAGCTATTTTGTTTAACCTTGCCAGTGGTGAGAGAAGCCATAATTGTTTTTACTCAAGCCATCTTAATTGACTAATTTCTTCTACTTTTTGTTATTGCACTTAGCGATCTCAATCAATAATCAAGAAGCTAAAAAGGCTATATCTTTTCGATCACTGTTATTATCCTAATCGCCTACAGTCACACCTACAACAGTGGATTTACCTTTTTTTTCACCAGTCATTGATGATCTTTCTAACTTGTTGAATCAGAGTTTTTTCGGGTTCGTGGCATCACTTGCTAACGTGACGTGATTAGTTTAACTCTAAAGCCCTCTCAAGTGATCTAACTTTTGTCTGACGGTCTGCATATCTTGCCACATCAGCCATTTGGGTTTTCCCTTTTCTCGGGACGGATTTCTTAATAAATAAGCGGGGTGAAAAATCGCCATTGCCCAACGTCCTTCCCACTGTAACCATTGCCCCCGAATTTTAGTGATCCCTTTTTTTTCTCCGGTTAATCCCTTTAGTGCAGTTGCCCCTGTCAAGAGAATAATTTTCGGATCAACTAATCTAATCTGTTCTAGTAAATAAGACTTACAAGCGACAATCTCTTTAGTAACAGGGGTACGATTTTCAGGGGGACGACATTTAACAATATTAGAAATATAAACATCTTCCTCTAGGCTTAATTCCACCGAGGCGAGGATTTTATCTAACAGCTGTCCCGACCTACCAACAAAAGGAAGTCCTTGTTCATCTTCACTTTTCCCTGGGGCTTCCCCAATAATCATCACATCGGCTTGTGGCGTACCGCGACTAATGACAACTTGGGTTCGCGTTTGCGCTAACTCACAGCGTTGGCATTGTTGACAGTGAGTTGCTAGGGTTTCTAAATTCTTATAAGTTCCTGGGGAGATAGAAATTTTGGGATCAAAAGGAATCCTCTCCCATTCTCTCGTTTCTGGAGAAGATAAGGGGGAGTTATGAAAAAGGCTGGGTTGTTGGTAGTCGTCACTCATAGAAATCGCGAAAAAAAAGCACGGCGACAATCTAATCAGCCGTGATTGATCTGTATCCTAAGTTACCTTTTGAGTTCTCCATTGATTAAAATTCAATGGATTCAGGAGGTTGTGATTCAATG
>JBKHER010000217.1:0-4936 GCA_046540715.1 Halothece sp. | reverse complement strand
CCCGCGAGTTTGGGGGGCAAAAGGGGGATCTACTGTAACCTGACTTTTTTAAAGTGGTATTACTAAAACCAAGAAAAGAAATTCTCTATTGCCTGTTGCCTGTTGCCTTTTGCCCAATTTTACTACTTTTTTATCATATTTATTCTGGGAGAGCCAGAAAAACTACCATAAAGCCCGTTTCCCATTGGGTAAAATTGTCGCCCAATTGGTTTTCGCCTGTTTTAACTGTTCTTCACTAATTTTTGCCTTGGTTAAATTCGCCCCAGACAAATCTGCTTCTGTGAGATTTGCATCTTGGAAATTTGCCAAAGTTAAATCGGCTTTCCGTAAATCGGCTCTATTTAAGTCCGCCAGACTAAAAAAAGCATTACTTAACTTCGCTTCTCGCAAAATTACACGCCGTAAAGTTCCCCTAGCAAAATCAGCTTCTCTTAAATCCGCCTTGTAAAAATTAGTCTGCATTAAATTAGCGTCACGGAAAATGCTTTTCCTTAAGTTAGCTTCCTCCAGTTGCAGACGATATAAATCTACCTGAGAGAAATCTCGTCTTCCTTTCTGATAGTGATTAATGACCTCTTGGGCGGTTAGCTTACGAGAAGCACTTCCTTGACTTCTTCCTCCTGTGGTCATTCCTCCCGTTTTACGCCCTTGACTCATGTCCCGAGTTTGACTAGTCGGTAGCCCCATACGAGTGCGACGCTTACGAATGGACTCGGCGAGTTGAAAGGTCTTACTAGAATATTGAGAGCGATCCTCACTTTTCTTTGGTTTCCCTAAAACAGTTCGTTTCACTAATCCTTGGGAGAGACTCTCTTCATAAGCCTCCATTTCCAAACCCTCTAAGACAGCTTGCGCCGACTGATACCGATCGCGCACCGCCATTTCTAACATTTTCCCCAACACCTTTTTCAGGTGGCTACTGGTATGAACATACTGTTCCCAATCCAACGCCCCAGTGCGAGAATTGTAACCAATATCTTTCGGAGATTTCCCTGTTAGCAGGTAAATACAACTTGCCCCTAAACTATAAATATCACTGGCATAAGTAGGACGCATCGCCATTTGTTCAGGAGGAGAATAACCTGGAGTTCCCACTGCAAAAGAGGTAAGGGGATCTTCCCCTGATAAGTCCGCCGCCATTTCCTCATTTACCCGATTTTTCACCGCCCCAAAATCAATTAAAACCAGCTTTTTATCCATATCTCGTCGAATAATATTTGCTGGTTTAATATCCCGATGAATCACTTTTTCGGAGTGGATATAATCAAACAGGGGTAAAATCTCGGTTAAAAATTGACGTACCGCCGCTTCACTAAAGGGGCCATTTTCCTTGACTTCTTTCTGTAAATTTGACCCTTTCACAAAATCTTGTACTAAAAAGAACTGTTGCTTTTCCTCAAAATAATCCAATAAGCGGGGAATTTGGGGATGATTTCCTAGTTTTCCTAAGGTTTCTGCTTCTCGATGAAATAAATCTCGCGCCATCTTCAAAAAGCTATTGCTGGTATTGGCAGGGCGCAATTGTTTGATCACACAAATTGGATTTCCGGGTAAGCTGGTATCTACTGCCAAAAACGTTGCTCCAAAGCCCCCTTGACCAAGAGTTTTTCCCACCATGTAGCGACCATTAAGTTTTAAGTCACTGCCACAGGTTTGACAAGTTCTGACGTTGTTGGGATTTTTGGGTTGAGGGCAAGAGGGATTCAAGCAGTAAATCATCTGTTGCTTGTAATTTTCAAGGATAAGGTTTGCAAAATTATTCTAGGATCAACGAAAATCAATGAGACTTGGTTCTATTTCGTTACTTTAATCACCTAAAATAAAAGATTTGAGTTAACACGGATATACTTATAGGATACCTCACACATTTAGAAAAAATGGCATATCTGAGGGTATAATCTTGTCGGGACACTCAAATAATGTCAAAATACTAAAAAGCTGAGTTTGAATTGGTACACCCATATAAAGCAAGTCGATGCGCGTCTCTCTAAAGTGGTTGCAAGAATTTGTCGAGATTGATCTGACCCCAGAGGAGTTAGGGGAAATTTTAACCATTGCCGGGTTTGAAGTGGAAGAAATTGAACACCGCCGCACTTTTGCAGAAGGGGTCGTAGTGGGAAAAGTTTTAGAAAAAAATCCCCATCCCAATGCTGATAAACTCAGTGTCTGCAAAGTGGATATTGGCGAGAGTGACCCCAAAAACATTGTCTGTGGGGCTGCCAATGTACGCCCTGATATTTATGTTCCTGTGGCAACCCTGGGCAGTTATTTGCCTGTAAAAAACCTTAAAATTAAACGCAGTAATCTACGAGGGGTTAAATCTGAAGGGATGATTTGCTCTCTTGCCGAATTGGGCTTAGAAAAGGAGTCTGAGGGCATTCACGTTTTTAGTGAAGATAATCTTACCCTCGGGGAACCAGTTTATCCGCTTCTAGGGTTAGATGATGTGGTTCTCGACTTGACAACTACGGCAAATCGTGCTGATGCCCTAAGTTTAGTGGGCGTGGCGCGAGAAGTGGCTGCGTTAACAGGAGTTCCCTTAAAACTTCCCGAAACCTCGGATCTAGATTTGTCGGAAAAAAATCAGACGCTACAAGTGAGTGTTACAGAAACGACGGCTTGTCCGGCTTATATTGGTACAGAAATTACGAACTTAAAAATTGCTCCCTCGCCACAATGGTTACAACGGCGCTTACAAGCAGCCGGAGTGCGTCCGATTAATAATGTGGTTGATATTACCAATTATGTTCTGTTGGAATGGGGGCAACCGTTACACGCTTTTGACAGGGAACGCTTAGAAAAGGTGGCTCAAAGCAATGAGTTAACCCTTGGGGTGCGACTGGCAACGGAGAAGGAAAGTTTAACGACTTTAGATGGACAAACCCGTCAACTGCATCCTGAAAACTTACTGATTACGGCGAATGATGTGCCTGTGGCTTTAGCAGGAGTTATGGGGGGAGAAGAGACAGAAGTTTATGATCAAACTGAAAATATTATTTTAGAGGCTGCCTTATTTGAACCGGTGGCGGTGAGACGTTCGGCTAGGGCGCAAGGATTACGCACTGAGGCTTCGACTCGCTATGAGAGAGGAGTTAACCAGGCGGAGTTAGAAAAGGCTTTACAACGCGCGATCGCGCTTCTGGTAGAATTAGCCCAAGGCAACCCCACCCAGCAAGCCATTGCCGATACTCGCCCTTCTCCTGAACAATGGTATCGCAAACATAATTTACGCTTAGACCGCATTCATCATGTCTTAGGGGATGTCAACAACCGCGCAGATGGCAAACTCACCCCTGAAGATGTAGAACACACCCTCACCGCTTTAGGCTGTGAATTAACCCGCAGCAGTGAGCAAGCAATTAGCTGGACAGTTACCGTTCCTGCTTACCGTTACCATGATTTAGAACGAGAAATTGATCTCATTGAAGAAGTTGCCCGTCTCTACGGCTATGACTACTTCTGTGATACCCTTCCTGAAAGCACCCAACCCGGTTATCTCTCCCGACGACAACAGAACAAAAATCGGATTCGAGAAGCCTTACGGGCGGTGGGATTAACAGAAGTTCTCCATTACTCTCTAGTGAAACCAGAAGGAGATGCCGTTACTCTGGCTAATCCCTTATTTAAGGAATACTCGGCACTGCGAACGGAACTCCTTAGTGGACTAATTAACGCCTTTTCCTATAACCTAGCGCGAGGGAATGGGGCGTTAAACGCCTTTGAAATGGGCAGACGCTTCTGGAATACTGATAGTGGAATGGGCGAAGCTGACACCCTTGCTGGCATTATGGGCGGTGAAATGTTTCCCCAAGGGCGCTGGGTCAATTCTGGGCAAGGACAGCCCATGAGTTGGTATCAGGCTAAAGGTTTATTAGACGCTGCCTTCACTCGACTTGGCTTAAGTGTTACCTATGAAGCTACCGACGAAGACTCACGGTTACATCCGGGGCGCACAGCCATTTTATCTTTAGAGAAGCAACGATTAGGGATTTTTGGAGAATTACATCCCCAATTTCGACAGGAGAATGATCTGCCAGAGGCGGTTTATGTGTTTAGTTTTGACTTAGAATTATTATTAAACGCCCTCGCGGAGAAAAATGTCTCGCAATCGCGCTTTTGGCCCTTCTCGACTTATCCTGCGGTTGCTAGAGATATGGCGTTATATGCCCCCATTGACTTGCCAGTGGCTGAGTTAATTCAAGTTATGGAAAAAGCTGGGGGAAATCTGTTGCAAAAGGTGGAATTATTTGACGAATATCGTGGTGAAAATGTCCCCGAAGGACAACGGAGTTTAGCGTTTAGTTTAACCTATCAATCGCGCGATCGGACTTTAACGGATGAAGAAGTAGAACCCTCTTTAGAGAAAGTTCGCAAAGCCTTAAATCAAGAATTTACCGTTACGTTAAGGAGTTAAACTTATGCCCAAATATGTGATGTGGGGAAACTATTGCGATAATGTGCAAGAAAAACGCGCCCCGTTTCGCCAAGCCCATTTAGACGGATTAAAAGCGCAAAAAGAAGAAGGGGTATTATTAACCATTGGCCCCACTAAAGACTTAAAACAAGTGTTTGCTTTATATGAAGCTCCAGATGAGAAAATAGTCCAAGACTTAGTGGAAAATGATCCCTATTGGCAAAATGGTATCTGGACAGACTATGAAGTCAAAGAATGGATACAGGCTTTTTAAGGTAAGCAAACATTCAGGTACAAAGCTGAAATCATATCAAATCCGTTTGATTAATTGGCATAGCGAGCAAGATGCTCGCACTCCTCAAACGATTGGTAAGTGTAGTGGGAGCGTCTCGCTCCCTAACTCCAAAATCAGGGTTAATTTCTCGGATTTGATATCAGAAGCTCTCAATTGACAAATTAAGAAATGGTATGATTTTCTAGTGCTGCTTTAGCGGCTCTTTTGGCGGCAGCTTTTTTCGTTTC
>JBKHER010000216.1:0-4979 GCA_046540715.1 Halothece sp. | reverse complement strand
TAGTTCATAGGTTAGAACCAAGAATCCCCACGCCTTTAGGCTGGGGAGTGTCAACATGATATCAAATCCGTTTGATTAATTGGCATAGCGAGCAAGATGCTCGCACTCCTCAAACGATTGGTAAGTGTAGTGGGAGCGTCTCGCTCCCTAACTCCAAAATCAGGGTTAATTTCTCGGATTTGATATGAGGAGATAGAATTTCAAATTACGCCAAAAGGAGAACTCGCTGATGAATCAAGTTAACTATGAGGCGATGTCCAAGAGTGAATTAAAGGAGTATTTCTTGAAGCATCGCGGTGATAAATTGGCTTTGCAAACTTACTTAGATAAACTGAATGAAAAACCACTTACAATAATTACAACGGCTGATGATCCTGATTTTGAGAAGAAGGTTCAAGCCGCAATTACTGAAAAGTTAGAAAAAGGAAGAAATCAAGAAAAAAATCACTAATAACAAAATTATTGATATCTGGAAAGTCAATTTAGATATTTCTCCGCAACTGGAAGAACAATACTGGTCTGTTTTAAATCAGGAAGAAAAAGAACGGGCGAGTCGTTTCGTCAAGAAAGAACATCAAACTCGTTTCATTGCGGGACGCGGGGTTTTACGGTATCTGATTGGAGACTATCTAAACTTAGAACCAGAAAAGGTTGAATTTGCCTATCTTACTCATGGTAAGCCCCTTTTAGCAAAAAATAATAGTTACCCTCCGCTACAATTTAATGTGTCTCACTCTCATCATTTAGGCTTATATGCTTTTGCTTATTCTGATGATGGCATTGGTATTGATTTAGAGTTAATACGTCCTATTTCTAATGTTGTTTCTTTAGCAAAACGCTTTTTTACTGAAAAGGAAGCCTCTTATTTAGAATCTTTATCGCCACCAGAACAAATAAAAACATTTTTTCAATTTTGGACAGCAAAAGAGGCTTACTTAAAAGCAACGGGAGAAGGATTAGTGGGATTAGACAATATTGAGGTTATGATATCTGCGAGCAATTCTAATCCGAAATCTAACCAACTGATCCCACCAACCCCCCTTAATAAGGAGGGTCAACATTTAGGTATTTCCTATAAGCAAGTTGAAGTGATTACTTCTAAGCAACCAGTTACTCTCTTGTCTTTACCCTTAACAGATAACTTTGTTGCCACCGTGGCTTGTTTAGGAGATCAACCCCTTAAAACTGATTTAATATATAAGCCGCAATCTGAGAAGAGGCTCCCGCTTCTCCCATCCGACGCTTGCCATTATCTGCAATTAATTGTAACCGATCAGGATCGCTGAATAGTTCGTGTAACACTGTAGCTACTTGTGCGGGTTTCTTAACCAAAATGACGGAGGCTCCCAGTAAACGGGCTTGCGCTTCCGCAAAAGCAGGGGTATATTGGGGCCCTAATCCAGGAAAGGTAATGACAGGTTTCCCTAAGCCCACAAATTGTTCCGTAGCCGTGCCTGCCATCGCAATCGCTAAATCAGACGTAAGTAAGCAACTATGATAAGCGGTTTGCGTTAGGAGGAGTCGGGTTACGCCTTTGTAAAATTCTAAGCCCTGTTGATCTTGAACAGGTGTGGAAGGGGAATCTGTCGTGTTTTGCTGCCAGCCTTGGGCTTGTAATGGCTCACAAAATGAATTTAAGTCAAGGCTAGGCGCGATCGCGCTTAAAAAACACAGCCGACGTTTCTTCTCTCGGGCGATAATACTTTCCACTGCTTCTAAAATGAGTTCCCAATTTCTCTGGGCTTCTGGGGAACGAGATCCGGGTAAAAGTAAAATCCGCAGCGATCGCTGATTTTCTGGTTCTTCCACAATAGGGACATCTGGAGATAATCCATCCATCATGGGATTCCCAAAGTTATGCGCCTTAATCCCAAATTTTTGTAACTGGCGAGTGGTTAAGCCATCTCTGGGAAACACGCCCAAACAACGGCGATTTTTCATTAAACAACGTTCCCACGGGAGATAAACCGATCCTAATTTGCGTTGTAAGAAAGAGGTTTGGGGCAACCAGCCCCCTTCATCCTGTAGATAATATTCAGACTTTGCAGTTCCCACAAACAGATAATTGGTTTGACTGAGCCAAGCAAAAAGCAGCGGAACAATATCCCCCACCGCCAGAATCATTCCCCCTTGTTTCCCCCACCGTCGAACCGCCTTTAATTGCGCTAGAGTTAAGCCGACTAAGCCTCCCTGAATGTCTCGCCATAACTCTCGGGCTTCCATATAGACAAAGCCCCCTGATGGCATCTTTTTAACGGGACCAATGATGGGAATGCGCGATCGCGCGATCGCTACCCCCTCCCCAACAATTGGCATAGCAACAACTTCTATCTGATCCGTTTGTTGATATAGGGCTTTAATAATTTGGACAGCAATAACATCTTCTCCGTGACCATTACTAAGACAGAGTAATTTCAATGTCAATTCTTTCCGTCTATTTTTCCCTTCTAAGTTACCATCTACACTGCCTAGTTAGGGAGTTATTATTAGTTTGCTTTATTACAACTTAGAAATTAATTTAATATTTCGATTAGTTTTGCTTCTTAATCTTTCTTAACGCCAAAAAATTTCCGATCAATATTGACGCAATTTCGCCACTTCAGGTAGGATAATTAAAACAAAAATCTACAAGGGTGTTATAACGTTTACTTAAAATAGAGGGCTTAGTTTCCCATTTAATCGTTTTCCTCGATCAAAAGATGTCAAATTTTTCCTTAGATGTTAACTTGATTTTTTTCCTTAAATAAGAAGATTCTTTAAGAGAGCTTGACAAAAAAACCTACTTAAGGGGAGAGAAGAGAAGCCGACATATAAGCCACAATAGAAATGTCAACGAAAATGCAATGATCAATAATATTATGGGTTTATTCGGTTTTGGTAAAAAATTAAGTCTTCCCACACCAGAGGAAGCTCTTCCAGGGCGCGAGGAAACAATGCCCATTACCAATCATCATGACGTTAATGGGAATCCCCTACAGCCCCCTTTTCCTGAAGGAACAGAACTCGCGCTATTCGGCATGGGTTGCTTCTGGGGTGCAGAAAGAGTCTTCTGGCAATTATCAGGGGTTTATAGCACCGCTGTTGGTTATGCAGGAGGAATTACCCCCAACCCCACCTACCAAGAAGTTTGTACAGGCATGACTGGACATAACGAAGTTGTCAGAGTGGTTTATGACCCCGAAAAAATCAGTTATGAAACCTTATTAAAAACCTTCTGGGAAAATCATGATCCCACTCAAGGAATGCGTCAAGGAAATGATGTAGGAACGCAATATCGGTCTGGGATTTATGTGTATAACGACCAACAACGTCAGTTAGCAGAGAATTCCAAAAAAGTTTATCAGAAAGCCTTAATGGAAAAAGGCTATGGGAATATCACCACTGAAATTATTGATGCTCCCGAATTTTATTATGCAGAAGACTACCATCAACAATACTTAGCTAAAAATCCTCGTGGCTATTGTGGGTTAGGGGGAACGCAAGTATCCTTCCCTGGATTAACCGAAGCGCAAACTGTTTAAAAGGGAGTCTAATTCTTAGCAATGGGTAGGGAAACTCCTCCCATTGTTTTTTAACCTAATTGTAGGGGAAATAGCTATAGCTCTACCAAATCAGTTGTACCCCCCTTCAATTCCCCCTTGAATTCCCTCCTTACCAAGGGGGTGAGGGGAGATTAAACCGATAACTGCTCTTTACAAATCAGATCAGATTGCTATAGTTAAGGGTGGCAAATTTTGCTAAAGTATTATATTGATAAGCTAACTAAAAACTCGACTTAGAGGGAGTAACATGATTTTACCTGGGAAAAAAGTTAAAGTCACCAACATTGATGACACCTACTATCGTTTTGAAGGGCTTGTACAAAGAATTACCGATGATAACGCAGCGGTTTTATTTGAAGGGGGAAATTGGGATAGACTGGTAACTTTCAAATTATCAGAACTGGAAGAAGTAACGCCTCGTAAAGGGAAGAAGAAGTAAGGTTGGTGTTCTAGATCATTCATGCGTATTCCTCTTCCTCAATTTTCCACCGAAAATCTGCACCCGAATCACTTTGCTGAGGTCATAGAAACCACAACAACCGAGTTTCTTGCCCAATGCTTAGAACCTGAAGACCTATCATTTCCTGTAATGCCTCCTTTTGGCAGTTGGGTCAAGTCTTACGATGAGGAATCTGGGAATGAAGTCTTAGCGGTAGTAACCTATGCCACCACAACTCCTATAGACTCAGTGCATCGCGCCCGTGCGTTAGGACTTTCTTTAAGTCAATTACGGGAAGAACAGCCACAAATTTTTGCCATGTTAAAAACCGAGTTTCGGGTGACAATTTTGGGGTTTGTTACTCCAGAAACTGGTAGTAATGGCTATGGTGGTAAACGATACTATCAATATCTGCCTCCCCGTCCTCCACAAATTCATCAAGGGGTTTATTATTGTGAGCAAGAGGAAATTATCAATTTTACTGAGGAGTTAGATTTTCTACGGACGCTATTAGATGTGAAAACTGTTCCTGTTGATTCTTTGGTGGCGGCGGTATTAAGAGAAATTTATCGCTTACGTCAAGCCGATAGAGACTGGTTAGTACACTCAGGGCGAAAATTAAGCACTTTACTGAAAGATGATTATGACCGCTTGCGATATATTCTGAGTCAAGTTCATTTCTAGGCTTTTCTATGACAGGACAAGAATTGCACCAACTTATTGTTGATAAATGGGGTTATTCCTTTGATGTTCAATTGCGTCGGGTTCGCAATAAAATTTTTTTGCAGGTGATGTGGCGATATTTAGAACAAGCCTCTTTTCCGTTAAGTGAAACCGAATATTTAGAACACTTAAATGCGGTTTCTAGCTATCTTCAAGCCTGGGGAAGTGTTAGCCAAGTTAAAGAATATATCGAAACCACAAAAGAACGTCCTCGTTTAGGAAAAGCTGTGAATATTCCCCTTGATCTCGGTGAGAGAACTTCAGAATGGATTTTA
>JBKHER010000215.1:0-5054 GCA_046540715.1 Halothece sp. | reverse complement strand
AAGCTGAGAGTGGGAGCATCTTCCTCCCTAGTAGCGACCGAGACGGTCGCATTACGGAAAATAATTGGAATCACTATAGCAATATGATCTCATTTGTAAAAAATAGCTTAACTTCAGATCCCCCCTCACCCCCCTTATTAAGGGGGGAATTAAAGGGGGGTACAACTGATTTAGTAGGGCTATATAAAAGGTGTTTAATGCAATGAGACAGAGTAACAACCGTTTAACATTTTGGAAAAATTACCATTTCCCCTTAAGACTCTTCTCAGGTCTAGTTTGCACCTTGGTTTTAAGTAGTTGTGGCGGTTACCCCCAAGTAGTTGATTTACCCTTTTCTCAAGGAAGAGAAGGGTTTAATACTTCTGCTTCCGAATTTAACCCGCAAATTTCGGATCGCTATGTTGCCTTTGTCTCAGATCGCAATGGTTCTCAGGATGTTTATTTATATGATTGGCGCGATCGCGCTTTAATTGACCTACCCGGACTCAATTCTCTCGATGAAATGGCGCAAGACCCAAGCGTTTCCCAAGACGGACGTTTAATTGCCTTTACCAGAACCCGTGGCGGTCGATCCGACATCTACTTATATAACCGCGAAACCCGAGCCAAACGCAACCTTACCGAAAATTTATCAGCGCAAGTTAGAAACCCTAGCATCAGCGCCGATGGGTCAACCATTGCTTTTGAAGCTAACCCTGATGGCAATTGGGATATTTTTGTCTATAACAGTTCTGGGGAACGCCTTTATGATTAACAGCTTTAGTACGGTAAGCCGCGAAAACGTTTTACCTTGGGCTTTAACTTATAGCCACGGGGCTTATTACCATTACTTTTGTCATGATTTACCGCTACTAACTGCGTTTCTTCAGCCTCATCAGGAGGAGAGGAGGCTTCTTGAATTGGCGTTTCCTCTGCTTGAGCAGGAAATAACTCTTTCATTAAATATTCAACAACGGGAACCAAAAACTTCTCTTGCTCGTCCCATTTTCCTAAAGCCTTTAAAACTAACTTAATATTATCACTAAGGTTAGAAGGAAGATTATTATAATCAAATCCCGGGATCAACTCATAAGCCCCTTGATTCTTCGCCCATCGTCGCTCAATATCAGAAATTGTCTTACGTTCCTGATTAGTCAGGATGATTTTGAGAGACGGATAATTTTCTTGAACCCAGCGACAGAACTCATAGGGATTCAAGTGATCAATACACATCTCTAAAATCATGAGTTGAGGAAAAGTATAATCAGAGCGACTACTGCACCGAATCACCTCTCGAAAATCAGCTTCAGGAGATTCCGCAATTCCGATTAAGCCTTGGCTTTCTAAGATCTTCTGCCAAATTTTATAGTCAAAGTTGCTTTTCTGAACAACTACCACTGCATTACTCATATTTAAATCACCTAAGGTAAGGGGTAAAGGTCTAGTCGGCAATTTATGATCAATTTTCCGATATAGCTTGGGTGAGCAAGAAAGACAGACTTTAGCTATCTTTACTCTCTTTAAAAAGGAAGCAACGCTGAACAGGATAAACCCTAACTTTCAGCTTGAATGATCGCTTCACCAAATTTGCTAGGAAATAAACTTACCTTAATTGTACTGAATCATTCGTTACAAAATGTGACCAACTTAACACTCTAGTTCACTAGAACTACATAGAGTGGGCTCAGATAAGCCAAAAAGACAAATTCTCACCAGCACTGGTAATAAAGACCTATCATTCGTTATAATTCTTAAGACTTCCTAAAAATAATGTCAATTATTCTCTATAATTCTTCAAAAAATCTTTATCTTGATTAACCAATTGAAGCAAACCCCCTATAATCAGTATAGGAATCTTAATTTTTAATTAACACATCTTGTCAAACTGTAAGTAAACGTATAGCTAACGCTATCATAATGATGCCCCGAATCCTTGTTATTGATGATGATCCCGCCATTTCCGAACTATTAACCATTAATCTCGAAATGGCCGGTTATACCGTAGAACCTGTAAACGATGGAGTCAAAGGTCAAGCCCTCGCTGTACAAATACAGCCCGACTTAATCATGCTTGACCTCATGTTGCCCCGTGTGGATGGGTTAACCATTTGTCAGCGACTACGCCGAGATGACCGAACTGCTGATATCCCTGTTTTGATGCTCACAGCGTTGGGTCAAACCCAAGACAAAGTAGAAGGGTTTAATGCCGGTGCGGATGACTATCTCACCAAGCCCTTTGAAGTTGAGGAAATGTTGGCAAGAGTTCGCGCCCTGCTTCGTCGCACTGACCGCATTCCCAAAGCTGCCAAGCATAGTGAAATCCTTAATTATGGGCCCCTCACTTTAGTTCCAGAGCGGTTTGAGGCAATTTGGTATAACAAAACCATTAAATTAACCCATCTCGAATTTGAACTAATCCACTGTTTACTGCAACGTCATGGTCAGACTGTTTCCCCCAGTGAAATTCTCAAAGAAGTTTGGGGATATGATCCCGATGACGACATCGAGACAATCCGCGTTCACATTCGCCACTTACGGACGAAACTAGAACCAGAACCCCGTCACCCGATGTATATTAAAACTGTTTATGGGGCGGGCTATTGTTTAGAATTGCCAAGTGAGGTGGAAGTAAGTAACCAGCAAGCCAATCCCTCCACCGTGAAAGAACAGACATAACCTCAGCTAGGAGGAAACTTATGGAAGTCAAACGTTTACCCGCTTTATCTGATAACTATATTTTTGTCCTCTATGATCCCACGCAAAAAATTGCTGCCACCGTTGATCCTGCAGAAGCTCAACCGGTCTTAAATCTATTAAAGGAACTGAATGCGGAATTAGTGGCCATTTTTAATACCCATCACCACTTTGATCATGTGGGGGGAAATCGAGAACTGAAAAAACATTATCCGCAAGCAGTGGTCTATGGTAGTGCCAAAGATCAAGGGCGTATTCCCCACCAAGAGGTTTTTCTAGAAGAGGGGGATACCGTCACGTTTGCCGAACGAACTGGCGAAATCTTCTTTGTTCCAGGGCATACGAGCGGTCACATTGCCTATTATTTCCCCCCTGTAGAAGGCTCAGAAGTCGGAGAATTATTTGCAGGCGATACCATGTTTGTCGGGGGGTGTGGTCGTTTATTTGAAGGCACACCGACACAAATGGTGGACTCTTTAGGAAAATTGAAAGCACTGCCTGATCAAACCCGTCTCTGGTGCGCCCATGAATATACCCTGAAAAATTATCAGTTTGCCATTAGCGTAGAACCGAATAATCCCGTGCTACAGGAACGGTATCAGGAAGTCCAAAAAGCCCGTCGCGAAGGGAAAGCCACTGTTCCTTCCCTATTAGCCCAAGAAAAACAAACCAATCCTTTCCTGCGTTGGGAAGATCAAAATTTACAAACCATCACCAAAGGACAAAATGCCGTACAAACTTTTGGACGGTTACGAGGGATGAAAGACCGTTTTTAATAGAGGAATCTTTAATCATGAAAGCATTTGTCGCAGGGTCAACCGGAGAAACGGGACGCAGAATTGTCCAAGAGTTAGTCAACGCTAATATTCCTGTTCGCGCCATGGTCAGGAATTTAGAAACGGCGCAAACGATTTTACCGCCAGAAGCGGAGTTAGTTTTAGGGGATGTGTTGAAACCAGATAGCTTGCGCGAGGCAGTGGGAGATTGTACTGTGATGTTATCAGCGACGGGAGCGCGTCCAAGTCTTAACCCCACTGACCCCTATCAGGTAGATTATCAGGGAACCAAAAACCTCATTGATGTGGCGAAAGAGAAAAACATCGAGCATTTTGTGATGGTATCTTCTCTATGTGTTTCTAAATTTTTCCATCCCCTGAACCTCTTTTGGCTGGTTCTCTTTTGGAAAAAGCAAGCTGAAAGTGACTTACAAAAAAGTGGCTTAACTTATACGATTGTACGCCCTGGGGGGTTAAAAAATGAAGACACTCCTGATGCGGTGGTAATGTCAAAGGCTGATACGCTATTTGAAGGGAGCATTCCTCGGCAAAAAGTCGCCCAAGTTTGTGTCCAAGCCCTAAATCAACCGCAAGCCCAGAATAAAATTGTGGAAATTGTGTCTCAACCTGAAGCTGTTTCTTCTAGCTGGGAAGAATTATTTGCTAAGGTCTAAAAGCGCATGGTTTGGGTTATTTTTGCCACTTTAACAGCGCTTTTTGAATCATTTAAGGATGTTGCGAGTAAGCGCGGCTTAAACACTTTAGATGAATATGTGGTGGCTTGGTCGATGATTTTTTTTACCTTGCCACTAATGCTTCCGTTATTAGGAATTATAGATCGCCCAGAGTTAGGAGAAAATTTTATTTGGGCGTTACTAGCAGGGGGAAGTTTAAATGTTGTTTCCATGTTACTTTATATTCGCGCTCTCAAGTTAGCGGATTTATCCTTAGCGGTTCCGTTAATAACATTTACGCCGTTATTTTTATTAGTAACTTCCCCTATTATTGTGGGAGAAACGCCAACAGCAATGGATGCTGTGGGAATTGTTTGTATTGTTAGCGGCTCTTATCTCTTAAATTTACAACAAAAAGAGCAAGGTTATTTTGCCCCTTTTAAAGCCTTGGTCAAAAATAAGGGGTCACAATTGATGTTACTGGTGGCTTTAATTTGGAGTTTTAGCTCAACGATTGATAAAGTAGGGGTACAAAATTCCTCGCCAACATTTTGGGCGATCGCGATTTATACTTATATTGCTGTTGGAATGTTGCCAATTATGCTCTTAAAATCTCCTAAGGGCTTGCAACAAGTGATTCAAAATTTACCTACCCTTGTTCCCATTGGTTTATTACAGGGTTTAGTGGTTCTCTGTCAAATGCAGGCGATTAGTTTAACTTTGGTAGCTCATGTGATTTCTATTAAACGCATGAGTGCTTTATTAAGTGTGATTTGGGGACATTTAATTTTTAAGGAAAAGGGCTTAAAAGAACGCATAACTGGGGCGACAGTGATGGTAGTGGGAGTTTTATTTATTACGTTGCTTTGAATATTTTATAGCAATCCTAAATCAGTTGTACCCCCCTTCAATTCCCCCCTTTAATTCCCCC
>JBKHER010000214.1:0-5054 GCA_046540715.1 Halothece sp. | reverse complement strand
AAGCTTTCGGAAAATTGAATTGATTTTTTGATTCGGAGACTGACAGAAGAGGGATAGATGTCTATATTTTTTTATAAAACTAGAGACCAGTTAACAAAGCGCGTACAATTGATTGAGGATTGCTATATAAGGATCAGCGATTACAAAGAGTCATGCAGTATTCCATTCATCCGCTTCTGCAAGAAACCACCCTCTCTCTCAATCACGAGAAACTTGCGACTATTTTAAGTCAGCAAGAGAATGTTCTCCTGATTCAGGATTTAGATGGCGTTTGTATGGAACTGGTGAAAGATCCCCTCAATCGCACGATTGATCCCAATTATGTGCAAGCAACAAAAGCCTTTGCGGGTCACTTTTATGTTTTAACCAATGGCGAACATATTGGCAAACGGGGGGTAAACGGAATTATCGATCGCGCTTTTGGAGATTCTAATTTTGTCCGAAATAATGCTCTTTATTTGCCTGGTTTAGCCGCTGGTGGCGTACAATGGCAAGATCGACAAGGAAATATCTCTCATCCGGGGGTGACCGAACAAGAGTTAACATTTTTGGCAAAAGTTCCCCAGCGCATTAGAGAACAATTAGAACAATTTTTTGCTCAACATTCAACGCCCCTCTCGCCAACGGAAATTGAAGCAGGGATTGAAGCCTCAATTTTAGATAATGTTGCTTCTCCCACCGCGAACTTAAATACGTTGTATGAAGCGTTAAAAGACCAACCGTCAATCTATTTGCGTTTACAAGAAGCCATAAGAGACTTAATGGAGACTCTTTTAAAAGAAGCCCAGCAACAAGGGTTAGCCGAGTCTTTCTTTGTTCATTATGCCCCCAATTTGGGACGGGATGAAAACGGAAAAGAGATTTTGCGTCCTGTTCAAGATACTGATTCGGGAACCACTGATTTCCAGTTTATGCTTCGTGGCGCAATTAAGGAAGCGGGTGTGTTATCGCTTCTCAATCATTACTATTATCAACGCACAGGACACTATCCTCTTGGAAAATCTTTTAGTGTTCGTCAAGCCCCCGCTAACTATTCCGAACTACTACAATTAGTTCAGGATTCCTTTGACCCTGAAATTATGCCGATTATGGTTGGGGTGGGTGATACGGTTAATAGCAGTGTTACGGAAACGAATGGGGAACTAGAAATCCGAAGAGGTGGCAGCGATCGCGCGTTTCTTCAACTCATCCAAGACATCCATCCCCAAAATATCGTGGTTTATATTGACAGCAGTGGGGGAGAAGTGAAAAACCGTAAACCGGTAGAAGTGGAAACAATGCCGACAGGAGAACAAAAAGTAATTTCTGGCCCCGGTGATCCCCGTGATACCGCCGATCCCTTACAGTTGGATATCATTTTTTCTAAAGGACATTTTCAATATACAGCTTTCTTCCGTGATATTGCTAGCCGTCGCCTTTCCAATAAACTGGTTTAATTGACTTCTATCCCAGTGCTGGTTAATTCCGTAATCCAAAACTCAATGGTGGGATCATTCATTTTTGCCTTCACGGCTTCCACAACTTGTTTAGCTGCGCTAGGAGAGGAACAGAGGCTAAAAACAGTGGGACCACTTCCAGACATGAGAGTTCCTAACACCCCTTCTTGTTCCTGAAAGGCTAATTTTAAGGCTTCGACTTCGGGGTAAGAGGGGAAGACGACTTTTTCGAGATCATTGTGTAAAAGTTGCCCAATTTTAGGATAGTCTCGTTGCGCGATCGCGCTGACTAACTCCGCAGAATGGGCTTTTTTTCTCCCCCATCCTAAAGTTTCGGGTTGTTCTAGATAGGTTTCCTCATACTGTTGGCGATAAGTTTGATACGCCCAAGCAGTAGAAACATAAAGGTTACGATGTTTGGCAAGAATGACGGTGAGATTATCTAACCCCTCAAGAGGGCTTAATTCTTCCCCACGCCCTAATGCTAAAGCCGTTCCCCCTTCTAAACAAAAGGGAATATCGGATCCCAGTTGATTGGCTAAGGTTTGTAATTCGGGTTGGGTTAACCCCAGTTTCCACAGTAAATTAATTCCCACTAACACCGCAGCCGCATCGGTGGATCCCCCCGCTAATCCTGCAGCTACAGGGATCTGTTTTTCAATGTTAATTTCTAAGCCTCCATATTGGGCGTAGGCTTGAGAATATTCTCGACACATTAGTTGCGCCGCTTTATAGGCAATATTGTCTTTCCCCAGGGGAACATCAGGGTGTTCACAATAGAGATGAATATCTTGGGTGCTACCGGCTTGAATCTTAATGCGATCTGCCAAGCCCACCCCTTGTAATATCATTACTAGCTCGTGATAGCCATCAGCGCGATCGCCGAGAATCTCCAGATGTAAATTAATTTTTGCCGGTGCAGTCAGTGAATAATGACGCATTGCTCAGTTAACCCAATTGATTACACAGTTTAACCCAGTTTGACACACTGATGTCCTCAGCACGTGCGAGGGGATTGATTTCTAATTGTTCCAGAATTCGCTGTAATTGTTGGGGGGAAATCAGACTTTTCAAATTATTCCGTAACATTTTGCGGCGATTAGCAAATCCGAGTTTAACTAACGTTTCTAGTAATTCTGGAGAATTGACTGTGAGGGGAAACGGACGAGGGATTAAGGAAATAATGGCCGAATCCACTTTTGGCGGTGGGGAAAAGGCTTTTGCTGGCACAATGGAGATGAGTTCACAATGGGCTAAATATTGACCGCGCACGGATAACGCCCCAAAGGTTTTGGAACCAGCTTTCGCACAGAGGCGTTGGGCAATCTCTTTTTGCACCAGTAAGATAATTTTCTCATATTGCCGCTTAGGAGCAGAGATCGATCCCAAAAGTCTTTCTAAAATTGGTCCGGTGATATTGTAGGGAATATTGGCGACTACTTTATTGGGTAAAGGGGTAACCCAAGAAGACAAATCTAAGTGTAAAATGTCTCCTTGAATCAGGGTTAAATTCTCTTGATGAAACTTGTGTTGAAGTTTCTCAAAAAGAGCGCGATCGACCTCTACAGCAGTCACTTGATTAACCCGATTAATTAATTGACGGGTTAAAATTCCTGTTCCTGGACCAATTTCCAAGACTTCATCATTAGCTTTAAGTTCTGCTGCCTCAATAATTTTTTGAAGCGACTCTTGACTTTTTAACCAATGTTGAGCAAATCGTTTCCGCGGTTTCATCTAACGCTGTTTTGCCAACTTTTTAGACATTTTCCGCAAGCGAATTGACTCTGGGGTAACCTCCACTAATTCATCAGAACTAATATATTCCAAAGCCCGTTCTAGACTCATTTCTGCAGGAGCTTGTAATTGCACTAATTCTTCTCCTGTGGAAGAGCGCATATTGGTTAACTGTTTTGCCTTACAGACATTGAGTTCTAAATCTTGAGGGCGAGTATTTTCCCCAACAATCATTCCCTTGTAAACCTTGGTTCCGGGGGTAATAAAGAAGACACCGCGATCTTCGGCATTTTTGAGGGCATAAAACGTAGCAGTTCCTTCTTCAAAGGCAATTAAAACGCCATTGCGACGGGTTTCTAAGTTACCGACTTGTGGACGATAATCCAAGAAATTATGATTCATTAAGCCTTCTCCCCGAGTCAAACGCAGAAACTCGCTACGGAAACCAATTAAGCCTCGGGCGGGAATCACAAACTCAGCTTGAGTACGATTTCCTTCTGTCGCCTGCATATTCTGCATTTCCCCTTTTCGTTCCCCAAGGCGTTCAATGCAGCTTCCCACTGCTTCTTCAGGAACATCAAGAATTAAGTATTCATAGGGTTCACAAAGTTGTCCGTTGACCTCGCGATAAATAACCTGTGGCTGAGACACTTGAAACTCGTAGCCTTCACGGCGCATATTTTCAATTAAAATCCCTAAATGGAGTTCACCGCGTCCAGAAACCAAGAACTTATCTGGCGAGTCATCTTCTTCAACTCGCAGAGCGACATTGGTTTCTAACTCTTTGTAAAGCCGATCGCGCACTTGCCGTGAGGTAACAAACTTACCTTCTTGCCCAGCAAAGGGAGAATCATTAATGGAGAAGGTCATCTGTAATGTCGGTTCATCCACTTTAATTAAGGGAAGCGGTTGCGGTTCTGTGGGACAAGTAATGGTTTCCCCAATATTGGCATCACTAAATCCAGCCACAGCGACAATTTGACCGGCACTGGCTTGTTCAATATCCACTCGCTGTAAGCCTTCAAAGCCCATTAATTTTGAGACTTTGGTTTTCACCATGCGATCTTCTTTGACTAAGGTGGCTTCTTGACCGGCTCGAATCACGCCATTATGGACGCGACCGATGACAATTCGCCCTAAATAATCGGAATAATCCAAAGTCGTCACCTGTAACTGTAAGGGTTTGGTTTCATCCCCTGCTGGTGGGGGGACATGATCTAAAATTGCCTCAAATAAGGGTTCCATATTTACCCCTTCATCTTCAATATTATTTTTAGCAAAGCCACTTAACCCTGAGGCATAAAGCGTTAAAAAGTCACACTGGTCATCATCCGCCCCTAAATCCACAAACAGATCAAATACCTGATCGATCGCGCGATCGGGATCCACATTAGGGCGATCAATTTTATTTACCACAACAATGGGGCGTAACCCTTGTTCTAGGGCTTTTTTCAAGACAAAACGAGTTTGGGGCATCGGCCCTTCATTGGCATCAACAATAAGAAGGCAACCATCCACCATTCCTAAAACTCGTTCCACTTCTCCCCCAAAGTCCGCGTGGCCAGGGGTATCAACAATATTAATATGAGTATCTTTGTAGCGCAGGGCCGTATTTTTAGAGAGAATGGTAATGCCTCTTTCTCGTTCTAAGGCATTAGAGTCCATAACGCAGGTTGGAACTTCCTCTCCTTCTCGGAACACCCCAGATTGCTGTAGAAGGGCATCAACGAGAGTTGTTTTGCCGTGGTCAACGTGGGCGATAATAGCGACGTTGCGAATAGAAAGCGTCATGGGAATCCCTTGCGAATAATATCAAGATTTCTTAATGATTGTAGCTTATTGTTACGTTTTTTGAAATAGGAGAGAATAAGGTTTTGTCTTGCT
>JBKHER010000213.1:0-5071 GCA_046540715.1 Halothece sp. | reverse complement strand
CGTTTCGTAACCACCTTTGGAATCCATGTTTTTCAAAACATGGAGAACTCAAATATTGCACCGAACAAGTCATGGATCCTAACACCCTAGCTCTAGTCAATTCTCTACGAGAGAAAATTAGTCGTCTTGAACAAAAACAACGGGAAAACCTGCAACAGGAAAAAGAAGCATTAAAAGAGGAAGTTAGGCAATATACCGAGCAACTGTCACAGCAAGCACAAGGAAACCGCTTACTCGAACAGATGGTAGCAAAAATTCGCCAGTCTTTAAATATTGAGGTGATTTTGAATGCAACTGTCGAGCAAGTAAAAACGTTTTTAGACGTGGAACAGGTATTGATTTATCATTATGTTTCTCCTCAACAATGGGAACTAACAGCGATCGCGAGTTCTGATTCTCAGCCCAATCAGGGTGATCTCACTGAGAAATTGGACAACTATTTGAGTGAGCTTGAAAATCATTCTAAAATTCAGACAGCCTCTTCACAAGAAATTGCAGAGATTATTGTGCCGCTAGAACAAGGGGAAGAGTTTTGGGGCGTTATTTATGCCTATGAACAACGCCAGCCCCGTTATTGGTCGGAGTTAGAAATAGAATTATTAGACCGATTAGCCGCTCAAATCGCGATCGCGCTTCAACAAGCCCAACTTTATCAAAAATCCCAGCAAGCGGAAGCCGAACTAAAACAATTTAATCAAAAACTAGAGCAACGAGTCAAGAAGCGCACCCAACAGCTAGAAAGAGCCAACGAACAACTCCAAGCGGTTATTGATGCCGTGCCTGGATTTATTTCTTGGATTGATTCAGATTTAAAATACTTAGGCGTTAATCAACGTTTAGCCAAAGCCCTAAAAATGCAACCTGAAGACTTTATCGGGAAAGATATTGGGTTTATTAATCATCGCCAAGAATTTGGCGGATTTATTGAAAAATTCTTCCAAAATACTCAAGAAACCTTAACTCAAACTACTATTAAAAATTATGTTAATGGCGTTCCTTGTTATCATCTTTTAGTTGCTCAAAAATATAATCAAGGTCAAGCCACCGTTTCAGTAGGGATTGATATTACCGAACGCAAAAAAGTTGAGCAAGAGTTACACGCCACAACTTGTCGCTTAACAGCTTTGATTAAAAATTTACAAGTCGGCGTGGTTTTACAAGATATATACTTAAATGTTCTCTTGGTTAATCAGCCCTTTTGTGATCTTTTTGATATTACCCTTAATCCCAATCAACTTGTCGGAAAAAATAATCATGAGTTTGAAGAATACTATGGACATTTATTTAAAGATGAATCAGAATTCCAGCAACGCAATCGAGAAATTTTAAAAGCCAATAGCTTATTAACCAATGAAGAATGGGTTTTAAAAAATCATAAAACTCTAGAAAGAGATTATGTTCCGGTTATTGTTGATAACTTCCATCAAGGACATCTTTGGATGTATCGTGATATCACTGAGAGAAAACGCTACGAAACCGAACTCGAAAACTCTCTACAGGAGAAAGAAATGCTTCTCAAAGAGATTCATCATCGGGTTAAAAATAATCTTTTGGTAGTATCCCATCTATTAGAATTTCAAGGTGATTATACGGATAACAGCCAAGTGCTTTCAATTTTAGAAGAAAGTCAAAACCGCGTGCAATCTATGGCGCTCATCCATGAAAAACTTTATCGCTCAACCGGGCTCGATAAAATTGATTTTGGAGAATATATAAAAGCCTTGGTCGATAAATTATTTGAGTCTTATAATATAACCAATAACCGTATTTCTCTGGAAACAGAGGTTGATTCAATATTTCTCAATATCGAAACTGCAAACCCTTGTGGTTTAATCGTCAATGAATTGATTTCTAATGCCTTTAAGCACGCCTTTCCTGATGGCAGACAAGGGAGAATTTTACTTCATCTGTCTCAAGATAGTGAAGGGATTATCACTCTAGTTGTCAAAGATAATGGCGTGGGGTTTTCTGAAGAATTAGATATAACAAAGCTCGATTCGTTAGGAATGGAGTTAATCTCTACCTTAACCCAACAAATTAAAGGTAACTTAGAAATCAAACAAGATAATGGAACAACATTTATCTTAACGTTCTCAGAAAGAAACTATCGTAAGCGTTATTAGGAGATTAGGTCATGACAACTGCCAAAATTTTTATTGTTGAAGATGAGTTTATTATTGCTAAAGGATTAGCTAGGAAATTAGAAAATTTAGATTATGAAATCGTCGGAATTGCTGCTTCAGGAAATGAAGCTCTAGAAAGCATTCAGGAAACGTCGCCAGACTTAGTGTTAATGGATATTGCTATTGAGGGAGATATGGATGGGATTGAAACCGCTACGCAACTCCACCAAGACTTTAATATTCCAGTGATTTATTTAACGGCTTATGGGGATGATAAAACCTTAGAGAGAGCCGAAGATAGTGGTTGTTATGGTTATATTCTTAAGCCCTTTAAGCACAAGGAAGTTCACGCAGCTATTCGCATGGCGTTGAAAAAACATCAATCTTTGCAATCATCGTAAGTTTGTTATTGGTTATTGGTTATTGGTTATTGGTTATTGGTTATTCGTTATTGGTTATTGGTTATTCGTTATTTGGTAACTGGTCACTGATCACTGGTCACTGATCACTGATCACTGGTCACTGATCACTGATCACTGGTCACTGATCACTGGTCACTGATCACTGGTCACTGGTCACTGATCACTGATCACTGATCATGCACCGTTGATAAGCAAAAGTTATAACCCATCAATAATTTTGATATTAAAAAGGATTGCCATATTGAATAGTCTATGGATAAACTACAGTTATAGAACTCAAGGAAAAGGTAACTGTGGTTTATCTGAATCAGCAACAAGTAACCCACCCAGCAAAAGATTGGCTCTTTCCCCTGCGGGAACAGTTGAAGCGGGTACAAATTCGTAACGAATTAACAGCGCATTTCATCTGTCGATTAATCCCGACACAATGTCCATTTGAACGCGATATCTATCTGTTTGGACGCAAAATTGCTCATATTCCACCGCTATGTCAACTCAATCCTCTCTACGAAGAGTTAATTGGGTTCAGATTTCGCGCTCTGTGCTACTTAGCGGATGAATGCGGAAAAGATGTGAGTTGCTATTGCTAAATGACAACTGGAACAAGACAGGGTTAAAGACTTGAACAAGGAGTGATCTATGGTTGGACTCATTAATTCTCAACAATCTTCCGCACCGACTCAAAGACTGACATTACAAACTACAGAAATCGCAGCAGAAACCACAGCAATTCGCTGTTTAGATTGGGATCGCGCTCGCTTTGATATTGAATTCCCCCTAGAAAATGGAACGACTTATAATTCCTTTATTATCCAAGGGGAAAAACTGGCGTTAGTCGATACCTCTCACGCTAAGTTTCACCAACTTTATCTGGATTTAATTAATGATTTAATTGATCCAGAACAACTCGATTATCTCATTATCAGTCATACCGAGCCTGATCATAGTGGTTTAGTCAAAGATATCTTAGCCCTAGCTCCCCATGTTACTGTTGTTGGCGCAAAAGTGGCGATTCAGTTTCTGGAAAATATGGTGCATCAACCATTTCAATCGCAAGTTGTGAAAAACGGCGATCGCGTCGATCTCGGAAATGGACACGAATTAGAATTTGTCTCTGCACCGAACCTACATTGGCCCGATACCATTTTCACTTATGATTATAAAACCCAAGTCCTTTTCACCTGCGATGCGTTTGGGATGCACTATTGTGATGAACCCACCTATGATGAAAACTTAGAACTGATTGAAGGGGATTTTCAGTATTATTATGATTGCTTGATGAAGCCCAACGCTCGATCGGTTTTAGGCGCGATCAAACGGATGGGAAAATTCGATATTTGCACGATCGCGACAGGACATGGCCCCTTATTACACTACCATCGTTCAGAATTAGTCAATCGCTATCACGACTGGAGTAAAGCGCAAACGAAGACGGATACTTTAGTTGCCCTATTTTACTCTGAATATGGCTATAGTGATGATCTCGGTCGCGCGATCGCGCAGGGAATCACAAAAACAGGGGTAGCGGTAGAATTAGTAAACTGGAATGATACCGAACCCCACGAAGTGCGAGAATTAGTCGCTCAAGCCTCTGGGTTAGTGCTAGGAATGCCAGCACAATCGGATCAAGAAGCCCATCAAATCCTAAACACCATTTTAGCAGCAGCCCACAGCAAACAGAGCATTGGTCTTTTTGAAGCAGGTGGCGGTGAAGACGAACCCGTTTATCCCTTACGGAATCAATTTCAAGAAATTGGACTCACGGAAGCCTTTACACCAATTTTAGTGAAGGAGAAGCCCAACCGCGCCCTCCATCAATGGTGTGAAGAAGCTGGAACAGACTTAGGACAATGGCTAACGCGCGATCGCGCTGTCAAACAAATTAAAGCAATTGACAATAGCTTACAAAAAGCTCTTGGTCGCATCAGCAACGGATTATACATTATTACCGCGCAAAAAGGGGAAATTAACAGTGCCATGGTTGCCTCTTGGGTGATGCAAGCCAGTTTAAATCCGTTGGGAGTCGCCATTGCGGTGGCAAAAGATCGCGCCATTGAATCCTTTTTACAAAGCGGCGATCGATTTGTTTTGAATGTTTTAGAAGAAGGGAATTATCAACATTTAATTAAACATTTTCTAAAACGATTTCCCCCCGGTGCAGATCGATTTGAAGGAATTAAAACCGTTCCAGCGAATAATGGTTCCCCAATTATTGCTGAGTCTTTGGCATACATAGAATGTCAAGTAACCACTCGTTTAGAATGCAGCGATCACTGGATTATTTATAGCAAAGTTGAAGGGGGAAGAGTCTCAAAATTTGAGGGCTTAACCGCCGTTCACCATCGCAAAGTTGGCAATTATTATTAAGTCCAACGTTCAAACTTCAATCAACTAAATCCAATGCAAAAACGAGTTAACCCTTTCCCCATTCCCTGGTATCAATGGATCAATAACAGTGGCGTAATTAAACTTCTAGAATTTGTCCAAGACTTGATTATTATCTCACTGTGTATTGGTCTATTTAGC
>JBKHER010000212.1:0-5103 GCA_046540715.1 Halothece sp. | reverse complement strand
TGTGGTTGGGGAGTCTGGGGGATTACTTTTAGAAGGAGGATTGCGCGATCGCTGGGTGATTATTACCTTTGAAGATGCAGAGGTGGCAAAAGCAGGGGAAAAATATGAACAACGGAAACAAGACAGCAACGGACTGCATTTTCTTCTCATTCAACCTGATGATTCGGGGATGACAGATACTGGGTTTTGGTTATTAGCAACTTCTTGAGTTAATCAAAAAGGTGACATTGAGCGCGATCGCGCAAGAAATGATCACACAATACCAAAGCAACCATGGCTTCAACCATAGGAACTGCCCGAGGTAAAACACAGGGATCATGTCGTCCTTTCGCGGCTAATTCTGTAGCTTCCCCACGACTAGTCACAGTTTCTTGAGATTTCCCGATGGTAGAAGTAGGCTTAAAGGCAGCGCGGAGAATAATATTTTCCCCATTACTAATTCCCCCCTGCACTCCCCCAGAATAATTGCTGCGAGTGCGAATATTTCCCTGTTCATCAGGGTAAAAGGGATCATTATGTTCACTCCCTCGTAACAGCGTTCCCGAAAAGCCAGAGCCAATTTCAAAGCCTTTAGTGGCGGGTAGCGACATAATCCCCCCTGCGAGATCAGCTTCTAATTTATCAAACACGGGTTCGCCTAAACCTTTGGGAACATTTCTCACCACACATTCGACAACGCCACCAATGGAATCTTTTTCGCGCCGAATTTCCTCAATGAGATCAATCATTTGCTGGGCGCATTCAGCGTGAGGACAGCGAACAATATTACTTTCTACGTCTTCTCGGGTCACCGTATCGGTATCAACTGGGGCTTCTAAATCTTTGATTCGCTTCACATAGCCCACAATTTCGACATTTGCCACGTTACGAAGAATTTTCTGCGCGATCGCGCCAGCAGCGACTCTTCCAATGGTTTCCCGCGCTGAAGATCGACCGCCGCCTTGCCAATTCCGAAAGCCATATTTAGCATCATAAGTGGCATCCGCATGAGACGGGCGATAAGTGGTTTCCATTTCGCTGTAATCTTGAGGGCGTGTATCCTTGTTAGGGACTAAAATGGTAATTGGCGTTCCCGTTGTTTTCCCCTGAAACACTCCAGAAAGAATTTCACAGGTATCGGTTTCTTTACGAGGGGTGGTAATCTTACTTTGTCCAGGGCGGCGGCGATCTAATTCCAGTTGGATTTCTGCTGCGGAAATGGGAAGTTGTGGCGGACACCCATCAATAACCACACCAACGCCACCGCCATGAGATTCCCCGAAGGTACTAATCCGAAAAAGTTGCCCAAAGATGCTACCCATAGAGTCTAATTACTTGTGTTGATTGTTGAGAGGGAGAGATTTCAATTTTATCAAGTTCAATCAGCGATCGCGAAATTGTACAACATCTTCTCGAATTGAGACATCATAACGACTAAAAAAGTTCTGTCCTAACAATCCCATGGAGAGTGCCGGTGCTATAATAACCACTACGTCCTGCGCGATCGCGCCTCCGGCATTAATTGACTCCACTCGTCCTGCGGGAAATTCCACTTCCTTGTCACTGGGCGTATTGGCACGTACTTTTCCTTCTGGTTCAATTCCCAATCTTGTCGCCACCTCTGGCGGTAAAACGGTTGCACTTGCGCCAGTATCCACCATCATTTCCACCGTTTCTTGATTATTAAAACTTACTTCAATAACAGGAATCCCATTTTGACGACGCTTAATCGGGGATTCAAAAACCCCTGGTGTTGATGTTACCGTAGGAGAACTATTATTATTTTCACACAGAGAACTTAAATCAATTTCTTCTCCATTGTCATCAACCATGTAACAGCCTTGGGAATGACCAGCAGCAGGGAAAAATAAAAATCCCACCCCCAATGTCAAAAATACTAAAAGTGATTTCATCTATTCTTTCGTCTAATTAGGGTTTTTCTCTATACTATAGCAGTTTTCACTCTTATAATAACTAATAAAAAATAACCAACTATCATGTATCTTAACCATTATACAACTGATGATTATACAGTTGGTGCATCTTTGATAAAACAAATTCTTTGGTACTTTTTGGGCTGTCCATTAGTACGAAGTTATTGGCTTCCTTTCTCAGGCTTCAAAGTATTTTTATTACGCTTATTTGGGGGGAAAATCGGTGAAGGCGTTCGGATTAAGCCGGGGGTTTTAATTAAATTTCCTTGGCGATTGTCGGTTGGTAATTATGTTTGGTTAGGGGAAAATCTTTGGATTGATAATTTAGCCCAAGTCACGATTGAGAGTCATGTTTGTTTATCCCAAGGCGTTTATTTATGTACGGGAAATCATCGTTGGAACGATCCCAATTTTAAGTTAATAACTGAACCCATTACCATTGAAACAGGAAGTTGGATCGCTGCCCGTGCTGTTATTGGGCCAGGTGTTACTATTAAAAAGGGAGCCATTTTAGCCTTAGGTTCAGTAACAGGAAAATCTTTAGAAGCGATGACAATTTATGCTGGAAATCCTGCTCAACCGATTAAAAAACGTATCATTAATAACGAGTAATTGATGAGTATAGCCAGCGTATAACTGATGTACTTCCCCAAAACTCGCGGGGATTACAAATCAGATTATATTACCTATAGAAAACTAATATATAACAATCCTAAATCAAATATAGCAATATGATCTCATTTGTAAAAAATAGCTTAACTTCAGATCCCCCCTCACCCCCCTTATTAAGGGGGGAATTAAAGGGGGTACAACTGATTTAGGATTGCTATAACAAATGTTAGTATCGGATTAGTGTCGTAAAGAGGGTGACAATGGAGTTAGATTTACTTCCCACCGAGATTATTATCACTGATACTCGTCAGTCATTAGGAAAAATTCAGCTTGAGTCGAAGCCACAACCCGGACAGCATCTTGAAGTTAATGGTACAACCTATCGCATTTTAGAACGTCACCACCATTATCAATATCGAGGCGGTGGCTATAAATTAGACAAGATGTCTGTTTATGTGCAATCGGCCCAACCACCAGAAGAAGCCACTTATTTAGAGGGAAAATGGGTAATTGGCGACATTACTTGTCAGTATAACGCGCGATCGGAACTTTTACGCTGTGCCGTTAATCCCAATGGTCCCTGTCAAGGGTGTCAGTTTTATCAACCCATTGAGGATTAATTTTATTGTTCCTTTTCTGCTAATTCTAACCAGCGAGCCGTTGCTGTTTCAATAGACTCTTCTAAGGTTGCAACTTGTTCCGATAGTTTTTGTAATTCACTATATTTTTCTGAAGAGATATTATACATTGTTTGTTCTAATTCCTCTTTTTCAGCTTCCATTTCAGGAATTTTCGTTTCTAGGTTTTCTAACTCTTTTCTTTCCCAATTTGAGAGACGGCGTGGTTTTTGTGAGGGTTGCTTTTTTGCTTTCCCATTCGTTTCCGATTTCGTTTTTTGAGTTTTCGTGACAGATTTTTCTGAGGCTTGCTGTGCTTCTTCGGCTTGTTTATAGTCTAAATAGGTGGAATAGTTACCAGGGTAAAATTTAATTTTTCCTCCCTCAGAGAAGGCAAAAATTTGATTAACAGTTCGATCTAGAAAATAGCGATCATGGGAGACAGTAATTACACATCCGTTAAACTCTTGAAGATAGTCTTCTAATATACTTAAAGTTTGAACGTCTAAATCATTCGTCGGTTCATCCAGAATTAAAACATTAGGCGCACTCATTAAAACTTTCAGGAGAAATAAGCGTCTTTTTTCACCGCCAGAAAGTTTATGTAAAGGAATATATTGCTGGTTAGGAGGAAACAAAAATCGTTCTAGCATTTGTGATGCTGTGATTAATGTTCCGTCTGCGGTTTTGACATATTCGGCAATATCTTTGAGATATTCAATCACGCGCTGATTTTCAGTTTTAGCTTGAAGAAGGTTCTCAGAATGTTGATCAAAATAACCAATATGAATAGTTGCACCAATTTCGACTTTTCCCGAATCAGGTTCAAGCCGACCAGTTACAATGTCCATAAGAGTCGATTTGCCAGCACCATTTTTGCCAATAATACCAATGCGATCATTGGGATTAAATTCATAAGTAAAGTCTTGAATTAAGGTTTGATTTTTATAAGACTTGCTGATGTTTTCTACTTCAATCACTTTCTTGCCAATGCGACGAGTCGGAGTAGAAATATCAACTTTTCCTTGCTCTTCTTTGAATTCTGTGTTTTTAAGTTCATCAATGGCTTGAATACGGGCTTTTTGTTTAGTTCCTCTTGCTTTTGGCCCCTGTTTTAGCCATGCTAACTCACGTCTGAGAACACTTTTATATTTTTGACGATGACTGGCTTCAGCGGCTTCTATTTCTCCTTTCTTCTCTAAATAATAAGAGTAATTGCCATCATAGTTATATAAATCAGCGCGATCAATTTCTAAAATGCGATTGGTAACGCGATCTAAAAAGTAGCGATCATGAGTCACTAATAGTAATGCACCACGAAAATTGTTTAAGTATTCTTGTAACCATTCTACAGAGTCAGCATCTAAATGGTTAGTCGGTTCGTCCATTAATAAAACATCAGGTTCAGACAGTAAAGCGGCGGTTAAAGCAACTCGTTTCCGTTCTCCTCCTGATAAGTTTTTAACAGCAGTCTGAAAATCATGTAATCCTAATTTACCTAAAATAATTTTTGCCTGAGTTTCTAAATCCCATGTTCCCATGGAATCCATTTTTTGGGTAACAGTGGAGAAGCGAGATAGTAATTGATTATTATTGGGATCAGTGGCAAGTTTTTCGGAAAGCGTTTCGTATTCTTTAATCAGTTTAATTTGTTCGCCACTGCTGGCTAAGACTTGTTCTAAAACGGTGTTATTTTCATCCACTTCTGGCTGTTGGGGAAGATAAACCGATCGCGCATTTTGATTTTTAATAAATTCTCCACTATCAATCGGTTCTAACCCTGCTAACATTTTAAGAAGCGTAGATTTGCCAGAACCATTAGTGCCAATTAATCCGACTTTATCCGTTTCATCAATGCTAAACGTTGCATCCCGTAGGATTTCTTTAATTCCAAAGTCTTTTTGGACAGATTTGAGGGTAAAAATTGACATTTTTGTTATTCGTTATTTGTTATTCGTTAT
>JBKHER010000211.1:0-5140 GCA_046540715.1 Halothece sp. | reverse complement strand
ATCAGCAGTTAAAATTTGTGGATCACCAAAATTCCCAAGGTTAATTTCCACCCTGCTGTCTTATTAGTAAAGCCTTTCTGGCTTCTTCGCGATCATCAAAATGGACTTTCTCTGTTCCTAAAATTTGATAGTCTTCATGACCTTTTCCAGCGATTAAAACACCATCCCCCGGTTGTGCCATTTGGATTGCTTCTTGAATTGCCATTGCCCGATCGCGCTGTATAATTGGTTCTTTCCCCTCACGCATCCCTTCTAGAATATCATTAATAATCCTTTGGGCATCTTCCGTGCGAGGATTATCTGAGGTGACAACAGGAATATCAGCTAAATCAGCAACAATTTTTCCCATAATCGGACGTTTTGCGCGATCGCGATCGCCCCCACAACCAAACACACAAATCATGCGCTTAGGAATAAATGGACGCGCGGCTTTTAATAAATTCTCAAGACTATCGGGGGTATGGGCATAATCAACAATCACACTAATTTCTTGGTTCGGATCAACTTCTACCCGTTCCATGCGCCCCGGAACACCTGGGAAGTGAGGTAAAGACTGCGCGATCGTCTCTAATTTTACCCCAAACTGTAACGCCGCTCCCACAGCAGCTAACAAATTCGATAAATTAAACTCTCCCACTAACGGCGATCGAAACTTGATCTCGCCTTCGGGCGTTTTTAATAACCCCTGTACCCCATTGGCTTCATAAGTCAAATCTTGGGTATATAAATCTGCTGTTGCATCTTCCGTGCTGTAACGCCAAACTCTTTCTGGCGGCAATTCCGAGATTAAGCGTTGACCATAGGCATCATCTTGATTAATAATCGCGCGATTTTTTAAGTATTCGGGACGAAATAGCAACGCCTTCGCTTGAAAATAGTCTTCCATCGTGGGATGAAAGTCGAGATGATCTTGAGTAAGATTAGTAAATACCGCCACTTCAAATTCACAGCCCTTAACGCGCCCTTGCGCTAAAGCATGAGAACTTACTTCCAACACCGCATACTCATTTCCCGCCTGTAACGCCTGGGCTAGTTGTTCTTGCAATTCCACCGCAAAGGGAGTGGTATGGGTTGCCACTTGATTATAACCTAGCCAACGGGCATAAAGGGTGCCAAATAATGCTGTCGGGTATTGCGCTTGGGAGAGGAAAAATTCAATTAAATGGGTAGTGGTGGTTTTGCCATTTGTTCCCGTCACTCCCACTAAATTGAGTTTTTGCGAGGGATAACCATAAAAAGCCGTTGCTAAAGCTGCACAAGCCGCTGTAATATCCTCTACAGGGAAAACACAAGCATCCTCTGGAGGAGGATATCGTTTCGCCGCCTCAGGGGTAATAATGGCTGTTAAAGCCCCCGCCGCGATCGCGCTTCGCCAGAAATCTCCCCCATCGACTCGGGTTCCGGGTAAGCCCACAAAGACCGTTCCTTCTTGACATTTATGAGAATTTGTGGTAATGGAATAAACTTCTTGATTTAGAATCGGAGAATTGGGAAGGGAAGATAAACTCGGGACTCTTGCTAATAACTCACGCAACTTCATGGTTTTTTCACTCCTCAAACCATCTATGGTTTTTAGCTATCTTAACCATAGCGTATTGAATCCGAACCCCGCGCCTAAGGTTCAATTTCTAATTCGGGTAGAGGTGTGGTTTCATCATCTAGAGAACGAATAATCGCTGGCGACTCTTCTGCTTGTTCAGGCTGAAAAATAACATCGATCGCGCCTTGTAACGTTTCGGCCATAATAATCCGATTTTGATACACAACAATCACACGAATTAACGTTGGTAAACTGCTTCGCACTGCTTCTAAATAAACCGGTTCCACATAAAGTAATGATTCTTCAATGGGAATGACTAATAAATTTCCTTGTATCGTTTGCGATCCTTGTCGATTCCACAGGGAGATTTGTTGAGAAATCACCGGATCTTGATTAATTAAGGCTTCTATTTGTTCTGGCCCATAAATCAATCTCTGTTTTGGGAACTGATACAGTAATTGTCGTCCATAAAACTCTCCATCGGATCGCGCCGCCAACCAAGCAATCATATTATTTCGGTCTGGCGGCGTAAAGGGAAGCAAGAGAATAAACTCTTCTCGTTCCGCCTCAGGCAATTTCATCGTCAGATAATAGGGTTCTACGGCTTGCGCTTCATTCCCATAAACTTCTCGGGGAATTTGCCACTGATCCTCACGATTATAAAAAACTTGCGGATCCCTCATGTGATAATTTAAGAGTCTTTCTGACTGTACCTTAAATAAATCTAAGGGATAACGAATGTGACTTCTTAGGGTAATGGGCATCTCCTCTAAAGGCTGAAATAAGTCTGGGAAGACCTTTTCCCAAGCCTTAATAATAGGATCGTCTTCAGCAATATAAAACTGGATATCGCCATCATAAGCATCAATAATCACCTTAACTGAATTACGGATATAGTTAAAGCTATAATCCCCGGGATCAGAATAAGGATAATGATCATTGATAGTATAAGCATCCAAAATCCAGTAAAGATGACTTTCTTCGGTTCCTGCTAAAGACTCTTCTGTTTCGGCGGTCACTAAATACGGATCCTCATCAAACCCTAAAAATGGCGCGATCGCGCTTACCCTTTCTTTAATCTGTCGTCGCATTAGTAACGTCGTTTCCGAGGTAAAATTCTGAGTAAACAACAGTTGCCAATCTTTCAAATACTCAGCAAATAGCCCTCTTCGCCACCAACTTCCAATATTAATCCCCCCTTTACCGCCATAAATGTTATAAGCATTCTCATCTCCCCGAGGAAAATCTAACTCTGGTTGCCCGGTTCGTGTCATTACATAATCCTCAGTTAATTCCCCGTAATAAATTCTGGGATTACCGATGGGAATACTATCGCGAATCTGCGGATTATCCGTTTTCAATTTTCCCGCTTCTTCCTCGTCTCCGGTACCAATATCTTGAATATAATAGCGAGGTAATCCTCTCTCACCAACTTGGTTCACAGGGGAAAGGGTAAACCCATAACCATGGGTATAAACTAAATGGCGATTCACCCAAGTTTGACCTTGCTCGGGAATCGCACTAAAATTTAACTCTCGCGGTGCAATAATAACCTGTTGGCGTTCAGTCCCTTCATTAGTACTATCTGGATTATCAATATCTCTAAGCAGCGTATAGCGGTCAATATCAGCATCAGGGAACTCATAGTAAAGACGAATCTGCTGTAACTGACGATTGGTTTGCAAAATCGGGCGACTATCCCAAAGCCGAATATTGCCAATTGTCTGATCATTAGCTTCAATATCCTCTAACGTTAAATTTCCTTGGGGATCAAATCGTTGTTCTTCAATGCGATCTAAACCAAACCCCGCCCGAGTCATAGTAATTGACTGTTCTAAATAGGGTTTTTCTTTCTCTAACTCATTGGGAAGTACCTCAAGTTCTTGGACTAACGGGGTTAAACCGACTCCTAACACTAGCACCAAGGCGTATATAATAAGAGCGACCCAAGGGGAACGTCCACTGATTTCAAAACGGCGAGAATGGGTGAGAGCATGAGTAAATAACCAAATTCCCGCGATCGCTGCGGTAAGACTTAAAAACGTTTCAATCGGGAGTTGTACTTGCACATCCGCATAACTTGCCCCATAAATCACTCCTCGTTTTGAGTATAATAACTCATATCGTGCTAATCCATGCCTTAACGATAACGTCAGTAAAACCAGCCCCCCTAACCCATATAAATGACGCAATTGGGGATAAGAAAACCCTGAAAATTCCCCATTCGCAATACTATGATCTGAAACTAAATAAATTAAACTAACCGCACATAACGCATATAAAAAGAGTCCTCCCAACCAAAAATCTAATAATTCCCAAATCGGAAGGGTAAAGACATAAAATCCGACATCCCGACCAAATAACGGATCAATTTTCTCAAACTGCGTTGTATTCAAAAATAGCAAAAACTGTTGCCAGTTTAAGGCTAAAACTAAGGCTGAAAAAATACTAATTACAACCGCAAATAACTTCACTCCGAAACGAGTTTTAATTAGCAAAAATCCCGAAAAAGCAACTAAAACAAATATTTGCCATTTTGCTTCCCACATTTGTTGAAGCAGAACTTGAAGATCTTGTAACTGTAAAGAAGATATAAAAACGGGTCTGAGATTAGAAACATCATAACTTTCTGTAACATCAGAAATTGCATAAAGATTATCTAAAAATGGGACAGACAAAAAGGATGATAAAAAAGATAAACTAATTTGCAAATAATGTAACAAAAGAAAGCTAATCAAAAGACAAATCAGCCCCAATAGCGTCAATAAAAATCGCAGTTTCACTCTTCCCAAAAGTGGTTGATTAGGAGAAGATTTAGATAAAATTAGTTTTTCGGCAATAATAACATTGAGTCCTAAAAAAATCACAGAAAAAGCAAAAACGCCTCCTCCTAAACCAATTTCCGTGAATGATCGGGTTAGCCAAGTCCCTAGATAATCAACTTCTTGAAACCAAAACCACTCTACTAGCCCTCGACAAACTAACTCAATTATTGTGATAAAAGTAACTCCAAAAATCAGTAATTTTAACCAAATATTACCTTGGCTCAAAGTTTTTGTTTTTTGAGTCAGAGATGATGAAGACTGATCTAATACCATTTCTGGACACTATGCCGATTCGTGAGTTTTGATGGGTAGGCTAATGACTAACCATGATGATCCTAGCAAAAACTGAGAACAGAAAAGCTCCCACCTCGGAAATTATGCTAAATTCTTCATAAAAAGTGCATGAGATCATTTAAAGTAAACCGAAAATTGTTAAAAATTAAGCAGTTAATCTTCTATAGCGATATGATCTGATTTGTAAAAAGTCCCCCCTAAATCCCCCCTAACCCCCCTTTGTAAGGCAGGGCTGTTTCATTCTCGGGGGGAAGAATGAAAGTGGGATGGGGAGAAAGTGGGATGGGGGGGTTCTCCCGATCTCACTCTCCCACTCTCTCCCTAATTCCCTCTCTCCCCATCTTCCCAACTGAAGGTGATTTCTCCGAGAATGAAACGACCCTGCCTAAATCCCCCCTAACCCCCCTTACAAAGGGGGGAATTAAAGGGGGGTACAACTGATTTAGTAGGGCTATATAGCAGTAAACTGTGACTAAATAAC
>JBKHER010000210.1:0-5163 GCA_046540715.1 Halothece sp. | reverse complement strand
TAACATTAAGAGTTCATAAAGCCCCGTCTTCCACTAAGCCTTTGACTATAGTGGGAGTCCTCTCGTGAGATTTAAGATAGAATCTTTTAATCTTCCCGAAATAAGCCAAATAGGGGGCCAAGAACTGCACCTGCAACAAATCCGCCAGCGTGCGCCCAATAGGCAACGCCACCGCCTTCTGTGCCAATGGAAGCTGAACTTTCTAAGGTGGCAAAGCCATAAATGGCTTGTTGGGCAAACCAAATGCCAAGAAACACAAATGCGGGAAGGCGAATCGTTGTCCAAATAATGATCAGGGGGAGTAAAGTTAGAATTTGGGCAGCAGGGAATCTTAGGATATAAGCCCCCATAATCCCCGCGATCGCGCCACTTGCCCCTAGCAATGGCACTTCTGAGTTCATGGAGAAAAACCATTGCGCTAAGGCAGCGAAAGCCCCACAAGATAGGTAAAAACCCAGAAACCAGATTTTCCCCATAGCATCTTCAATATTATTGCCAAATACGCGAAGATAGAGCATATTCCCGACAATATGTAGAATTCCTCCATGTAGAAACTGGGAAGTAAATAAAGTAAACCAAGGGGAAATGGACTGTTGTACATCTCCTCCCTGAAAACTCTGGCTTAATTCGTTGGGAATGACAGCATAAGTTGCAAAAAATGCTTCTAATTCAGACGGACTTAAACTCAGTTGATATAAAAAAATGGCAACATTTAAGCCAATCAACCCATAAGTAATAACAGGGGTTTCTCTGGTGGGGTTGTTATCGTGTAAAGGAATCACAACTATTGCCCTTAATTTTTAAATAGTATTCAATGGAATGAATTTAGTAATAAGTGTCTTGTTCTTCGCGAAATAAACCTAGCATGGGTCCGAGAATTGCCCCAAAAATAAATCCCCCAGCGTGCGCCCAATAAGCGATACCGCCTCCTTCCATCCCAATGTTAGTGGCTGTTCCAAGACTAGCAAATCCATAAAAGGCTTGTTGAATAAACCAAAAGCCGAGAAAGAAAACGGCAGGAACCCGAATCGTCGTCCAAATAATAAAAAGGGGAAGCAAGGTTAAAATTTCAGCTTGAGGAAATCTTAGCACATACGCCCCCATAATTCCCGCGATCGCGCCACTTGCCCCTAAAGAGGGAACTTCAGAATAAGCAGAGAAAAACCATTGCGCTAAACTGGCTAACGCTCCACAAGACAGATAAAATACTAAAAATCGACCCCGCCCTAAAACCTCTTCCAAATTATTGCCAAATATCCAGAGGTAAAGCATATTTCCCCCTAAGTGAAGGATTCCCCCGTGAAGAAATTGAGCCGTAAATAAGGTTAAGATAGGGGGAATTGGGTTATCCACATAAATCCCCCGAAAACTTGCTGTTAATTCCTTGGGAATCACCCCATAGCTGCTAAAAAATGCGTCTAGTTCGACGGAGTTTAAATTAATTTCATATAAAAAAACTGCAATATTTACAGCAATGAGACCATAAGTGACATAAGGTGTAATTTTAATGGGGTTTTGATCGCGCAGAGGAACCACAATAACTGACCTCACTGTTGGTTAAGATTTCTTCTCAAGATACCCCATCTTTCACCCCTTTGTCTGTACCCTAGGAGAATCACCCGTGCTGCCTGACCAACTTAATTATTATCCCTATCCCTCCCAACGTCGCGTCATGCTAGGAAAAAACGGTGCTGTTGCCACCAGTCAACCCTTAGCTACTTTAGCGGGAATGGAAATGTTGACAGCAGGGGGAAGCGCGATCGATGCAGCAGTTGCCATGGCAATTACCTTAACCGTCGTTGAACCCACCTCGAATGGAATCGGCGGTGACGCTTCGGCATTAGTCTGGGATGGTCAAATTCACGGCTATAATGGCTCTGGAAAAAGTCCCAAAAATCTGAGTCAAGAACAATTTAATCAAAAACGGAATAACACTCGTTTGGGTTGGTCGAATATCACCGTTCCAGGGGCAGTAGCAACATGGCGAAACTTATGGGAAAAATGGGGGAAACTTCCCTTTGAAAAGTTATTTTCCCCAGGGATTCGTTATGCCAATGAGGGCTTTCCTGTGTCTCCTGTTACCGCTTTAGCTTGGGAACAAGCAGAAGCTCGTTATCTGCATTTAGATGCCCCTGAATATCAGTCTTTTAAGGACGTATTTTTCCCAAAACAACGCGCCCCAAAAACAGGGGAAATTTGGGGAAGTTCTCTTCATGCTAAAACCCTCAGCGCGATCGCGCAAAGTGGGGGAGAAGACTTTTATCACGGGAAACTCGCCGAAAAAATCGCCAATTTTGCTGCTGACACAGGAGGCTATTTCACCGCCCAAGACTTTCAAAATCATCAAGGAGAATGGGTGACTCCGATTGCTGCCAGTTATCGTAACCTCCAAGTCTGGGAACTGCCGCCAAATTTTCAAGGTCTAGCCACCCTGATTGCCCTCAAAATTCTAGAAGGCTTTGATCTCGAATCAACCCCCTATAACAGCGAACAACGCTATCACTGGCAAATTGAAGCGATGAAACTTGCCTTTGCCGATATTAATCATTATCTCGCTGATCCTAACTGGATGAACATTGATATTGAAACCTTACTAGCAACGAATCAGATTCAAAAACGTCGGCAACTGATTGGAGAAAAAGCCCTGACCAACATTCAACCAAGTTTTGCTGATCATGGCACCGTTTATTTAACCGCCAGTGATGGGGAATTAATGGTCTCGCTGATTCAATCTAATTATGAAGGCTTTGGTAGTGGCGTTTTAGTGCCAGACACAGGAATTGCCTTGCATAACCGAGGCAGTTCTTTTAATCCTCAACCCGGACATCCCAACGAATTTGCCCCAGAAAAACGTCCTTTTCATACCATTATGCCCGGCTTTTTAACCGAAGATGAGCAACCTTTAGGAACCTTCGGCGTGATGGGAGGGCAAATGCAACCTCAAGGTCACTTACAAGTGATTTCTAATCTTGCTGACTATGATCTGAACCCTCAAGCCGCTCTAGATGCACCGCGCTGGCGATATTTAACCGATCAGCGAGTGGTTTTAGAAACAGGCATTCCCTCGGAAGTGATGATTTCTCTTTCCCAGCGAGGGCATGAAGTACGAGTGAACCCCAGTAAAGGACTCTTTGGCAAAGGACAGATCATTCTTAAACGTGATAGCGTTTTGATTGCCGGGTCTGAACCTCGTGCCGATGGCATGGCTTTAGTCATCTAGGGGTTGCTACTTTTTCAAGCCTAGACGTACTACTAGCAATACTTATCTCCTAACTTTCTTCCTGATCTGGTTTAATAATATCGGAGATCAACAGTTGATGGTTGATGGGTCAGTGCAATCTCCTTTTTAAAGCTGCTTTAACGCTGGTTCAGCAAGATAATCTAGCTTACAAACCGTAAAATCTTCTTCAAATTGATGATTCTGGTAACAAATTTAACTGTTTTTTCTAGTTCCCTTTTGCAAAATTGATGGTGAAGAAATAAAAAGTATTAATTGCTTCTAGGGTTCCGATTACCCTGTAATGACTGGTCCAAGAGAAGCACGCTCAAAGTAGTGACACGGCGGGACAAAAGCCCGGGAGGTCTAAAGTGGTAGAGTATTACCATTATTAGGTCTCCCGTTTTTTTTAGGAGGAATTAACTGAAAAATGACCGATCAAAATCAATCCGAAGCCAATCGCGCCCTCGATAAAGAAAGTCAGCTACCTTTAACCGGTTGGCAACAGGAAGTCTCGCAAGGGCTAGATCATGGCTTAGAGGCAGCGGAAAGTATCCGCGATCGCAGCATTTCTACCTTTTCCCGCGGCGAACTTCCCCACTACGCAGGCATCAATACCTTTCTCAAAGCCCCCTATATTGAAGATGTTAAAGAGGTGGGAAACTATGACATCGCGATCGTTGGCGTTCCCCATGATTCTGGCACTACCTACCGCCCTGGCACTCGCTTTGGCCCCCAGGGCATCCGTAAAATTTCCGCCCTTTATACCCCCTATAACTTTGAACTGGGCGTGGATTTAAGAGAACAAGTCACTCTCTGTGATGTGGGCGATGTTTTTACCATTCCTGGAAATAACGAAAAGTCCTTTGATCAAATCTCAAAAGGGATTGCCCATATCTTCTCCTCTGGGGCATTTCCCATTATTTTAGGCGGCGATCACTCCATTGGCTTCCCCACCGTGCGCGGCGTTTGTCGTCATTTAGGGGATAAAAAAGTCGGTATTATTCACTTTGACCGCCATGTGGATACTCAAGAAACCGATTTAGATGAACGGATGCACACCTGCCCTTGGTTTCATGCCACAAATATTAAAAATGCCCCGGCAAAAAACCTTGTGCAATTAGGTATTGGTGGCTGGCAAGTACCACGACAAGGCGTAAAAGTTTGTCGAGAACGAGAAACCAATATCTTAACCGTTACCGATATTACAGAAATGGGATTAGATGCTGCGGTAGAGTTTGCCTTGGAACGTGCTTTAGATGGTACCGATTGCGTTTATGTCAGCTTTGATATTGATTGCATTGATGCTGGGTTTGTTCCAGGAACAGGCTGGCCAGAACCGGGTGGTTTATTGCCGCGAGAAGCCCTTTATCTCTTAGGAAAAATTGTGCAAAAAGCACCAGTTTGCGGTTTAGAAGTGGTGGAAGTTTCTCCCCCCTATGATGTCAGTGATATGACCGCTTTAATGGCAACGCGAGTCATCTGCGACACCATGGCACATTTAGTTCTCTCGAAGCAACTTCCTCGTGAAAGTAAGCCCAATTACATTCACGAACAAGCCCAAGAAACAGCAGATTATTGGCAATAAAAGGATGAGTCTTTCATGCACGAAACTGATATGACCAAAGCCTTAATTCTTACTGTAAAAGAGTGGTGGGAAACGCAACCTGAACCGCCAACAATTCAAACAATTCACTTACAAGTGGGAGAATTTACCTGTGTTGAACCAGCCAGTCTTCAATTTGCCTTTAAGGCGCAAACTCAAAATACCTTTCTCGAAGGAGTCGAATTAGTCATTCAAGATATTCCTTTAGTTGCTTTTTGCCACCATTGCCAACAAGAATACTTCCCAAAAATTGGGGAACAATATGCTTGCCCTGCTTGCCAATCACCCATGGATGATATTCGCTCAGGAAGAGAGCTAAAAATTGATCACATTGAATATA
>JBKHER010000209.1:0-5170 GCA_046540715.1 Halothece sp. | reverse complement strand
GAGGAGTGCGAGCATCTTGCTCGCTATGCCAATTAATCAAACGGATTTGATATGAAAGGGGGGAATTAAAGGGGGGATCAAATGTAGAAATTTACAACTAATATGAAATCCACCTATGGTTGCTACACCCCCCTGAAATCCCCCCAACCCCCCGCTATTTTGGGGGGCAAGGGGGGATGCCTACGGCTCGGCTTACAGCCTACGGTATGTAGCATACACAGTTCCATTTCATATAATTTAGGATTGTTATATTAATCAAAGCCATGCTTATTATTCATAACGAAGAATTACTAGATTTAATTTGTTCTCATTATTCTCCTGCTGATATTAAAAATATATTGACGCGACTTCTAGAAAAGAAAACTCTCACTTTTCCTCGCTTAGAAAATGGTTTATTTCCAGCGGCGGAATTAGATGAGGAAACCGAATATACAGGGTATTCTAATGTTTGGGTTCGAGATAATATTCATGTTGCCCATGCCCATTATGTTTGGGGAAAAACAGGGATTGCGGTGCAAAATGCCCAAACATTGATGGCGTATTTTACAAAGCATCGATCGCGCTTTGAAAAGATTATTGATCAGCCTCGTCTTGCCCAAAATGTCATGAATCGTCCTCATGTTCGCTTTAATGGCAAAACCCTTGAAGAAAACTCTGAAGACTGGCCCCACGCCCAAAATGATGCTTTAGGTTACTTTTTATGGTTCTATTGTCTCTTAGTACGAGACGGGTTGATCAGCTTAACGGAATCAGAGGTGAAAACTTTAGCCTTATTTCCCCTCTATTTTCGCGCGATCGCGTTTTGGCAAGATGAAGATAGTGGTCATTGGGAAGAAACTCGCAAGATAGAAGCGTCTAGTATTGGCACCGTGGTAGCGGGATTAAAAGCCCTTAAACAACTTAATGTTAATCATAATTTTGTTGCCCATTGTTGTGAGTATAATGGCGAAATTATTACTCCTCGCTTATTAGATGACTTAATTGAAAAAGGGAATATTGCCCTCAATCAAATTCTTCCCGCCGAATGTATCCAAAGTGATCCCAAAAAAGAACGAGACTATGATGGGGCGTTATTATTTTTAATTTATCCGTTGGATGTCGTTTCAGATCAGATGGCAACAAAAGTGCGCGATCGCGTTTTAAATCACTTAGAAGGTAATTATGGAATTAAACGCTATTTAGGAGATTCTTTCTGGTTTCCCAACTACAAACAACTTTTAAGCCAAGAACAGCGGACAGCTGATTTTAGTAATGAAATTGAAAAGCGAGATGCCTTTTTAAAAGAAGGTCAAGAAGCGCAATGGTGCATTTTTGATCCCATTGTTTCTGTTATTTTTGGACAAAATTATCAAGCAAGTAAAAACCAAGAAGACTTACAGCAGCAAATCCATTATCTGAATCGTTCCCTAGGACAAATCACAGGGAAAAATAGTGACTTTGGGGCTTATAACTGTCCTGAACTTTATCATATCGAAGGAGAACAATATGTTCCGAGTGATGCCACGCCTTTATTGTGGACGCAAGCTAATTTAGTGATTGCTTTGAAGATGATGGAAAAAAGTTTAAGCTGTCACGCATTTAAACGACAATACCAATCGTGAGGAAATGACGGGGCTTACAAGCCTCGGAATTCGATCGCCTTCGGCACGAGCTTCGCTCTACCGAGGACAGCCCCTCACCGTAGTGCGACCGTCTCGGTCGCCACTAATCCCCAATTTAAATCCACAGCAGCTTATATCAAATCTACCGATGGTTGCTACACCCCCCTGAAATCCCCCCAACCCCCCTTACTAAGGGGGGCAAGGGGGGATGCCTACGGCTCGGCTTTCAGCCTACGGTATGTAGCGGACTTTTTTGCATTTCATATTATATTGCTATATTATTCATTTAAAAGCATCAGTCGTAAAGGAGAGAGTTGCAAGTGCCATGGAAAAGGACGCGCCTTTAATTCTAGCCACCTATCTTTAAATACCTCTGCTTGCAGATGATAATCGTCAAAATGTTGAGGCGGTTGATGTAATTTTAGATATAATGTCATCCGATGCTGGGTTTCACTCAGGGTGGCTAACCAACAGGGAAAGGTATTACGCACTTTTGGATTAGGAAAACTGATTTCATGAGCGCGAAAGCCCACATATTCTAAAGTATCAGGAATTGGTTCAATGACTTCTAAAATACAATCCCAATCGCAGGCTTGAATCTCGTTTTCTGAAACTTTAACGGCGTGAGAAAAGTTTTTACAGCCTGTTAATTGTGCGGTTTTATAGTTGGGGGGATGTTCAAAAATATTTTGTTTAGAATCATTAGCAATTACTTTTCCTTGATCAAGTACCAGCAAATGGGGGCAAACTCGATACGCTTCCTCTAAGTTATGGGTAATAAATAGGGTAACTCCTTGATAAGAACTTAAATTTTTTCTAAGTAGTTTTTCTTGTTGATCGCGCAGATAAGTATCTAATGCGGAAAAGGGTTCATCGAGTAATAAGATTTCAGGTTGATTAATTTTTGCCCGTGCTAATGCGACTCTTTGTTGTTGCCCTCCAGAAAGTTCTTCGGGATAACGATTCCCCATTCCTTCTAGATTAACTGCTATTAATTCTTTTGCTACGGCTTGTTTAATGTCTCGATTTTTGGTTCCTTTTGCCATGCCAAAGGCGATATTTTCGGTAACGGTGAGATGGGGAAATAAGGCATAATTTTGAAATAAAAAACCACAAGCGCGATCGCGCGGTGACAGATTAATTCCTTTTTCTGAATCAAACAGGGTTTTTCCATTTAAGATAATTTTGCCGCGATCGGGTGTTTCTAAGCCAGCAATACAACGCAAAATCGTACTTTTTCCCGCACCAGATGCCCCTAATAAACCCATGGGAACTTGATTACTGGTAAAGGAAACATTTAAAGTTAAATCTGAGAGTTGCTTGCTAATGGCAACCACTAATTTGATTTCTGTTTCTGGTAACGGAGAATGAAAACTTGGTTTCCGTTTTGAAGCAGCTAAATTAGAAAACTTAGAAAAGAGAGGAGTTAAAAAATTATTATTGAGATGAGATTGATTGTCTTTTGTCCAATAGTTAACAGCCGTAATCACGCCTAAGGAAATGACTAAAATAATTAATACTAATATAAAAGCGCGATCCATGGCTCCCCCTTCCGCCGCTAAAAAGATAGCAATGGGAATCGTTTCTGTTTCCCCTGGAATTGATCCAGCTACCATTAAAGTTGCACCAAATTCTCCTAAAGCGCGAGCAAAACTAAGTAATGTTCCAGCGATTAATCCTGATTGGGCTAAGGGTAAGATAATTCGTAAAAAAATTGTCCATTCCGAAGCGCCAAGGGTTTTGGCGCAGGAAATTAAATTTCGATCAATTTGTTGAAATGCCCCCAATGCAGTTTTATACATCAGGGGAAAAGCTACTACCGTAGAAGCAATGACGGTGGCATACCAAGAGAAAATAACTCTAATTCCAAAGTAATTTAGAAGTTGACCAATTGGGCTATTTCTTCCCAGTAGTAAGAGTAATAAAAAGCCAACGACAGTAGGAGGTAAAACTAAAGGGGCAGTTAAGAGACTTTCTAGAAATCCTTTAAATTTTCCTTGGTATTTTAACATCCACCATGCCATTAAAATACCGAAAATAAAGGTAATAATGGTTGCAACTAGAGCCGTTTTTAGCGAGAGCCAAATGGGATTTAAATCATTCATTTTTCTTAGCGACAATGTGAAATATATGCCAATCTCTTGGTTCACCTAAAGGGGTTTGCCCCCTATGTTCTTCTTCTTCCAGTAATTCAATTTGGTAGGGCTTGAGTAAGGTTTCTATTTGGGAACGACTCTGACAATAAAGGAAATCTTTATTGCACCAAGAATCGCGATCGCCGAATAAATGTCCACAAAATCTTCCTCCTTTTTTCAAGGAATTAAAAATCTGTTTCCATACTCTGGAGAAAGCAACTGGCGAACAAAACGGTAAAGAGAAGCTAGCATTAATTAAATCAACTGATTGGAGAAAGTTAAATTCTTCAAAACTAGAAACTTGAGTAGTAAGTTGGGGATGATTTTCAAATTTCGCTTGTAGCCTTTGAATTGCTTCTGTTTCTTGATCAATGGCTAAAACACTCCAATTTTGTCTTAATAATTCTTCGGTATCTCTCCCCGTTCCACAACCTAGATCAATCGCAAATCCAGTTTGCTTAAAAGCAGCGATCGCGCTTTTAAGTGTCTTCCTCGGTGGACGATTTTCAATGGCGTTATAGTAGCTATTCCAGTCTCGTTTAGTCATTGGTTATTGGGATAAATCCATATTCTTCAAAAACCGTTTTGGCTTCTTGAGTAGTTAAAAAATCAATAAATTCTTTGCCAAGTTCTACCTTTTCACTATCTTTGATCATAGCAATGGGGTAAATAATCGGAGAATGACTTTTTTCAGGGGCAGTGGCAATGATTTCTACTTGATCAGAAACCAGTGCATCAGTTCGATAAAAAATTCCTACTTCAACATTGTCTGTTTCCACATAATTTAGCACTTGGCGAACATCTTTTCCATAAACAAATTTAGCATTTATTTCATCAGTAATACTTAAAGAGTTTAAAACTTCCTGAGCGTATTTTCCAGCAGGAACACTGTCAGGTTCACCCATAGCGATTAAACTAACTGCATTAGCTGTTAAGTCTTTAAATCCAGTGAGACTGAGATTATTTTTATTCCCTTTTTGCGTCACTAGAACAATTTGATTTTTAAGAATATCTCGCCGCGTTTCCGTAAGGATTAAATTTTGCTGTTCTAGAGTATCCATTTTATCAACTGCAGCAGAAATAAACACATCGACTGGTGCGCCTTGTTCAATTTGACGTTGCAATGCACCAGAAGAAGCAAAATTATAAACAATTTCTCGGTTGGGATATTCTTCTTTGTAAAGCGGTTTAATTGCTTTCATTACATCTTGGAGACTTCCTGCTGCAGACACTGTCAGTTGATTTGAGGAAGTGGTTTGTGCTGGCTGACATCCAATGACTAATAATGACGATAAAACGGTGAGACTTAAGAATAGAATTAATGGTTTAATTTTCATGGCTACTAAACTGGAGACTATAGCCCTACTAAATCAGTTGTACCCCCCTTTAATTCCCCCCAAACTCGCGGGGGGTAGGGGGGATTTAGGGGGGACT
>JBKHER010000208.1:0-5179 GCA_046540715.1 Halothece sp. | reverse complement strand
GATCCTCCATCCCCCATAAAAATCGTTGCCGGGTGGAAGTTATACCATAAAAACGCGATCGCGCTTCCTGCAGTTGTCGCCATCAGCAGCGCCACCCCATAATTCCCGTTTTCTAGAGTAATAAATAAAATCCCAAAAGCAATAATTCCCGTTACTCCACCCGCTAAACCATCCATCCCATCAATCCAATTCACCGCATTAGCCACACCCGCTAACCATAAGAAAGTAATGAGTAAACTCAACCCCCCTAATAACAGAGAATTTTCCCAAGGTAAAAAGGATAAATCGACTCCTAATCCTTGCCACCACAATCCGATGCTAGTCAATAACTGCAAGCCTAAACGATAGAAAGGCGATAAATCCCAAAGATCATCAGCTAACCCCATCGCAAAAAAGGCACACCCTCCAAAAAGAATAATGATTAAACCGTTTACCGCTTCTGCATCGAGAAACGCCCATCTTTCTATTCCATAGAGAATCCCAAGAGTTAACAGCATGGAAACAAAAATAGAAACCCCCCCAATGCGAACAATGGGGGTAGTATGAATTTTCCGTGAATCTGGCTGATCCACCTGTTTAGTTGCGATCCCAATTTTCTTAACAATTGGTGTCACAGCAACCACAAAACTTGTTCCTAGAAAGAAAGCAATCAGAAAATACCACTCAGCAGGCATGTTTAATCCAGAACTCACAAATGAGTCTATGATGACACTGCTAAGGGGTAAGAAACAAGTAAGATTTTGTCACAAATGAGGCAGTCGGGAAGCCCATCCCTTTCAAAGCTGGGTATTTGTCCTTAGTCCTTTGTCAACCAGTGACCAAGTGACTAATGACGGGAAATCCCCCGAGCGGGGGATGAGCTTAATTCTATGCCATCGCCGGAATCGGAATATTCAAGTGAGGATAGAGAGGGAATTGCTCACATAACTTACTCACTCGCTGTTTACAAGTCTGTTTCACCTGTTCATCTTCAGGATTTTGCAGACGATCTGCGATAATGTTAGCAATTTCGGTAAATTCATCAACCCCAAAGCCACGGGTGGTCATTGCTGGCGAACCTAAACGTAAACCACTGGTGACAAAAGGCGATTCAGGATCAAAGGGAACAGTATTTTTATTTGCCGTAATATTAATATCGCTAACTAACTGATCCGCTTGTTTTCCAGTTAAGTTCACTGAACGCATATCCGCCAATAGCAGATGATTTTCGGTGCCACCAGAAACCACTTTTATGCCTCGGCTTTGCAGTTGTTTAGCTAGGGCTTGGGCATTCTCAATCACTTGCCCGGAATAGGCTTTAAACTCTGGAGTGAGGGCTTCTCCAAAAGCTACCGCTTTCCCTGCAATGACATGCTCTAAGGGGCCACCCTGAGTGCCAGGGAAAACCGATTTATTCAGCTTTTTCCCGAGTTCAGGGTCACGGGTAAGGATTAAGCCACCCCGGGGACCCCGTAAGGTTTTATGGGTAGTTGTGGTAACCACATCACAATGAGGAACGGGGTTCGGATGATGACCGCTTGCCACTAATCCCGCAATGTGGGCAATATCGGCTAAGAGATACGCCCCCACTTCATCGGCAATGGCGCGGAATTTTTCAAAATTAATAATCCGAGGGTAAGCAGAATAGCCACAGATAATTAACTTTGGTTGCTCTTTACGAGCGACTTCTAAGATGTGGTCGTAGTCGAGTTGTTCGGTTTCTTGATTGACACCATAATGGGCGACTTCAAACCATTTCCCCGAAACATTAACCGGAGAGCCATGGGTGAGGTGTCCGCCGTGAGACAAGTCCATCCCCATAATTTTATCCCCGGGGTTAAGGAGGGTTAGAAATACGGCAAAATTAGCTTGCGCTCCCGAATGAGGCTGAACATTGGCACTGGCTGCCCCAAAGAGTTCCTTAGCGCGATCGATGGCTAATTGTTCCACTTGGTCGATGAACTCACAGCCACCATAATAGCGTTTTCCAGGGAGTCCTTCTGCATATTTATTGGTTAAGACAGAACCTTGGGTTGCCATTACCGCCGGGGAGGTAAAGTTTTCACTGGCAATGAGTTCGAGGTGTTGTCGTTGTCTTTGTAATTCTTTTTGCAGCATCCCTGATACGGTGGGATCTGCTTTGGTAAGAAAGTCTAAGTTATCTTGAGTCACTTTTCTATGAGTCCTCTTTTTTCTACTTGCTCTACTTTGTTACTTTAACGCGATTCTTTTTTTTCTCAAGATCGAGCCACTTTGTTATGTTAGTGCGAATCTCTCCAAATGGCAAAGTAGAAACACTTGGTATAAGTCCCCGTCTCAGACTATAATCCTCACTGTAGGCTCTATTTTGTCTTCTAAAAACTGGTGATTGCGATTTACCCCGGTAGCTTTGATCCGATAACATTTGGTCATCTCGATATTATTCAGCGCGGAACCCAGCTGTTTGATCGCGTTATCGTGGCTGTTTTGTCTAATCCTAACAAACAGCCTTTATTTCCAGTAGAGCAACGAATCCAACAAATTAAAACCTGTACTCAGCATTTACCGAGTGTAGAGGTCGATCATTTTGACGGCTTGGCGGTAGAATATGCCAAACAACGTAAGGCAAAAGTGCTACTACGAGGGTTACGAGTGTTGTCAGACTTTGAAAAAGAGTTACAAATGGCTCACACTAATCAAACCCTCTGGCAAAATTTGGAAACTGTCTTTTTAGCAACGTCTAATGAGTACAGTTTTTTAAGCAGTAGCGTTGTTAAAGAAATTGCTCGGTTCGGTGGCTCAGTTGAGCATTTAATTCCCAAAAGTGTTGCCCTAGAAGTGTATAAATGTTACGCAAAAACTCCCCAAGCGAATCCCAATCCAACTCTTCCCATCAACAAGAATCTTCCCCAGAAGAACTCATCATCCAAGACAAACTTCAGCAATTAGAGGAGTTCCTTGTTAATAGTGCTAATATTCCCTTAACTCCTTATAAGTTTGTCAATGAGGAGCAATTTTTCCAGAAAATGGATCAGCTTTGGGACAGTCTTCCTGATGCGTTTGAACAAGCCTATTGGGTTTTGCAAGAGAAGGAGAATCTCCTCAAACAAGCCCAAAAAGAACGTGAGCAAATTATCGAACAAGCTCAACAAGAGGCGAGGCAAATTAAAAACCAAAGTGGGATTATTCAGGAGGCGCAACAAGAGGCTTATCAGCTTCAGGTGGAAACGGAACAGAACTGTCAACGGTTACATGATAAAACTTTACAAGAGATTGAAAAGCTCCGCCAACAGGCTTATACCGAGTGTGAGGAGTTGCGACGGGATGCTGACCAGTATGCGGATTGGGTGTTGAATAATTTAGAGGAACGTTTGGGAGAAATGCTCCAAGTTACTCAAAATGGTCGTCAAGCTCTCAAAGAGTCCCAAGAACCAGAACCCCCAAAACGTCAAAAAAACAAGCGGAAGGCAAGTTAGTCATTGGTCTTGTAAAAACTCTCGCAGATAACGATTCACAAGTTCGGGTTGTTCTTGCTGTACCCAATGACTACACTTAGGAAGATAACGAAGTTGTAAATTCTTGACATATTTCTCTGTGCCATAGGTGAGTTCTTTTCCTAAAGCTGTGTCTTGTTCTCCCCAAATCATTAAGGTTGGAATGTCTAACCGGCCCCACTCTCGATCAGTGAGTTGAAATAAATCTCGAAACGCACAACGATAGTAGTTGATCATTGCAGTTAATGCGCCCCGTTTCCCAGCCGCCTCTTTAAAGGCTTCTATATCTTGTTGGGTAAAAGCCGTTTGATCAATCGCCATTTCTGTAAAGGCAGCCGCGATCGCGCTATAGTCATGCCAAGATAAAAACCATTCTGGCAAAAAAGGCAATTGGAAAAAGAAAATGTACCAACTTTTTAATAACTGCTGCGGCGTTTTTAAGCCTTTACTAAATTCCGCGGGATGGGGAAGATTCATAATAATTAATTTCTCCAGCATTTCGGGATAAGTATAGGCAAAGTGCCACGCGATCGCGCCTCCCCAATCATGACCGACTAAGACACATTTTTCTTTCCCGAACCCTTCAATAATTCCTTTAACATCTTCCACTAATTCTGTGATTGCATAAGCAGAAATCCCTTGTGGTTTATCGCTATCGTTATAACCTCTTAAATCTGGGGCGACGACTTGATAATCTTTGGCAAATTCTGGAATTTGATGCCGCCAAGAATACCAAAACTCGGGAAAGCCATGCAGCATAAGCATTAATGGTCCCTCCCCTTCACTCACATAATGGAGTTGAACGTTATTAGTTTGGATGAATCCCTCGTTCCAATTTTGTTGAATTGCTGTCACCATTTTTGCTAATTCTATCTTAAAGGTCACGAAATGAGTTCTGCTTTTTTCAGATTTGGCAGGGCGTGATAGCGACCTTCAAACTCATCATGAGTGAGATGATCACAACTTTCAAGGGGAGGAACAGATGCAGTCACTGAACTAGCCGCTTGCTTGGGTTCTCTAACCATTCTTAATTCCCTTAATTTTGGCTATACAGTTCAACCTGAAAAACTTCGGCAAAATGGTGAATGATATCCTGACGGACTTGGGTGCAGGTAATCTCAGGTAAAAATTGTTGCAGGCTGCTAACAGCGCGATCGCTGATTCCACAAGGCACAATTTGTGAAAACCCACTCAAATCAGGACACACATTTAAGGAAAATCCGTGCATGGTAATCCAGCGTTTGGCTTTAATCCCGATCGCGCCGAGTTTAAATCCTTCTACCCAAACCCCTGTTAAACCAGTTTCTCTCACCGCCTTCAAGCCATAACCTTCCAAAGTGCGAATTAAAATCGCTTCTAGTTGGCGTAAATACCAATGTAAATCACAGTGATAATAGCGTAAGTTTAAAATGGGATAGCCTACCAGTTGCCCCGGACAGTGATAAGTGACTTCTCCGCCTCTTTCTGTGCGATATAACGGGACGGAAGCGTTTTTAGGGTCAAATTTGAGGTGATCTTCGGTTGCCCCCGTTCCAAGAGTATAAACTGGCGGATGTTCTAACAGAATCAAAACATCGTCTAATTGCGGATTTTTGAGGCGTTCGGCAATCAGCGATCGCTGCTGTTCCCAGGCTTGTTCATAAGGAATAACTCCCTGATTTTTTAAACAACAACGTCGAGATTGGTCATTAGTCATTTGTTATTGGTTATTCGTTATTTGGTCACTG
>JBKHER010000207.1:0-5211 GCA_046540715.1 Halothece sp. | reverse complement strand
TCACTGGTCACTGGTCACTGGTCACTGATCACTGGTCACTGATCACTGGTCACTGGTCACTGAAAAACTTACATGGAGGCTTTGAAGGTTTCTTTGTATTCAGAAATCGCTTCTTTGAGTAAGTTTTCGGCTTTCTCAACTAATTTTTTCTCAGCCTGAATGATCTCGGCAAACTCAGGTTTATTGTTAGTGACATAATCTTTTAACCCTTGAACAAAGTCATTGGCTTTTTCTAAGGGCAGATCATCGAGATAGCCATTAATTCCTGAGTAAACCACCGCAATTTGCTCACTTACCGAAAGTGGAGAGTTTTGAGGCTGTTTGAGCATTTCCCGTAAGCGCTGACCTCGGGCTAGTTGTTTCTGAGTAGCGGGGTCTAAATCAGACGCAAATTGAGCAAAGGCTTCTAATTCTGAGAACTGTGCCAAATCTAGTTTAAGTTTCCCGGCAACTTGCTTCATCGCTTTAATTTGTGCTGAAGAACCGACACGGGAAACAGAAATCCCCACGTTAATGGCAGGACGGAAACCCGAGTTAAACAAGTCCGAAGACAAGAAAATCTGCCCATCGGTAATGGAAATGACATTGGTGGGAATATATGCCGAAACGTCACCGGCTTGGGTTTCAATAATCGGTAACGCGGTCATGCTACCTTCGCCCAAGTCTTCATTGAGTTTTGCTGCCCGCTCTAACAAGCGAGAGTGGAGATAGAAAACGTCTCCAGGATAAGCCTCACGACCGGGAGGACGACGCAGAAGCAGGGAAAGTTGACGATAGGCTTGGGCTTGCTTGGTTAAGTCATCATAAACCACCAAGGTTGCTTTGCCTTGATACATAAAGTATTCCGCGATCGCGGCTCCTGCATAGGGAGCAAGATATTGTAAAGTCGCAGGATCACTGGCATTGGCAGCCACAATAACGGTGTAATCTAACGCCCCGCGTTCTTCGAGGGTAGCCGCTACCTGAGCCACAGTTGAGGCTTTTTGCCCGATCGCGACATAGACACAAATGACATCTTCTTCTTTTTGGTTAAGAATGGTGTCAATGGCAACGGCGGTTTTGCCCGTTTGACGGTCACCAATAATTAACTCCCGTTGTCCGCGACCAATGGGAATCATACTGTCAATGGCAGTAATCCCGGTTTGCATTGGTTCATAAACCGACTTCCGCTCAATAATACCGGGCGCCATAGATTCGAGGAGGCGATTAGAATCGGCTTTGATCTCCCCTTTCCCGTCTATAGGACGAGCTAAAGAATCAACCACGCGACCTTTTAAGGCTTCTCCCACAGGAATGGAAGCAATTTTCCCCGTCGCTTTAACGGAACTGCCTTCTTGAATGCCGCGACCACTTCCCATTAAGACCGCACCCACATTGTCTTCTTCCAAGTTAAGCGCGATCCCAACGGTACCATCTTCAAATTCTACGAGTTCTCCCGCCATGACTTGATCCAAGCCATAAATGCGAGCAATCCCGTCACCAATTTGCAGAACGGTTCCCACATTGGAAACCTGAACGCTTTGGTCGTATTGTTCAATCTGTTGGCGAATAATGCTGCTAATTTCGTCTGGTTTGATACTAACCATGGTGAATTATCCCTTTTATGATGTCATCTAATGTTGGTTGTTATGAAGTCGTCACTTCTAGATTGAAGCCAATGCGACGGAGTTGTCCTTTGAGACTGGCATCGAGAACTTGTGATCCCACTTTAATCACGACTCCGCCAATTAAATCGGGATCGAGAGAGGTTTCTAATTCCACATCCCGAGCATTGGTCATCGCTTTAACTTGCTCTTTCACGCGATCGCGCTGTTGTTGGCTTAACTCCGTTACCGAAGTTACCTGTGCCAAAACCGTGGAAGTGCGATCCCGAACCAGAGCCAAAAACTGCTCCAGAATACTGGTTAAAAAAGCCGTGCGTTTTTTATCAATGACCAACTGCAAGAAGTTCAACAAATAATGATGTAACCCGTCGCCAGCTACCCGTTTTAAAACGACTTTCTTATCCTCAATTTTAATCACAGGACTTGCCAAAAACTGTCGTAATTCCTGAGATCCTTTTAAGGCCGAAAGCAACTCCTTTGCCTCCTTCCCAAACCGTTCGACGAGATTTTGGGAATCAGCCAGAGACATTAACGCCTCCGCATAAGGATCAACCACTTCCGCACTCATTAGTGTATTTTCTATCATCTCCCTCCTCCTAATTGAGCTAGAGAGCGGTCAATTAACTTCTCTTGGGCGGATTGATCTAGGCGAGAGCGTAATTCAGATTCCACTTTTTCTAAAGCCAAACGAGCAATATACTGTTTAATTTCAGATACCGCCCGTTCTCGTTCCGCATCCAAATCTTGAACCGCTGCCTGTTTAATCCGCTCCACTTCTTTAGCATTTTCCGCTAGAATCCGCTCTTTTGCTTTTTTCGCACTTTCTTGGGCTGAATTGCGGATATTCTCAATTTCTTTTTGGGCTTCGGCTAGCTTCCGTTCTGCCTCTTTCAAGTCAGCAGTTGCTTTTTGCGCTCGTTTTTCAGCATTGGTAATCTCTTCTTCAATTTGAGAGCGACGCTGAGAAAGATTATTCCCCAAAAATTTACGACCAAAGTAAAATAAAACTGCGATAATAATCGCCAAATTAATCAAATTGGTCTCAAGAAGATCAAAGTTCAGTCCAAAGCCTTCCTCTGCAGCTTCGGTTGCGAGGAAGTAAGAAAACATCCCCATCATTTTTATCCTTTAATTTACATTGATTGTCTGTTTTGATTAGAAGTCATTTCTAGCGTTTCACTAGATCTGTCCCCACTAATTTATCCAAAACCTGGTGGCTAAGGGTATCCACTTGTGATTCTAGGGACTGAAGCGCCTCTTTCTTTTGGGCTTCAATTTCAGCAGTTGCCTTTTCTCGTTGGGCTTGCACCTCTTGTTGAGCCTGAGCAATATTTTTTGACGCTTCTTCTTGAGCCTCCGTCTGTGCTTGGGCGATCATTTCTTGGGACTCTCGACGTGCGTCTTTTAATTGCTCCTCAAACTTTTGCGCCAGTTCTTCTGACTTTTTCGCATTTTCCTTGGCTTCATTGAGGTTTTTGCGAATATAGTCATCCCGTTCATCTAACACGCGAGTTAAAGGCTTATAGAATAAAACATTCAAGAGAGCCACCAAAACCAAGAATTGAACTGCCATTAAAGGGAGAGTCGCATCAAAATCAAACAATCCCCCTTCTTTTGTGGTTTCTACCGCTTCAGCTGCCAGTAAAATCATCCAGTTTGTCATTTCTTCGGTGGTGATTGTTATGTACGCTTATGTCAACAAAAATGAGGATGGGACAACCCCAACCTCACCAACGGTCAGAGCCGGTGCATTCCGAGGGCGGAAAGCGTAATCTCTGACCGCTTCTAAAGTTTACGAGAAGGGGTTGGCAAACAATAATACGAGTGCAACCACAAGCCCGTAAATGGTTAATGCTTCCATGAATGCTAAGGAAAGGAGTAAGGTTCCACGAATTTTGCCTTCTGCTTCAGGTTGGCGAGCAATCCCTTCTAAGGCTCGGCCAGAAGCGTTTCCTTGTCCTAAGCCAGGGCCAATGGCGGCTAAACCAACAGCAAGAGCAGCAGCAACAACGGAAGCAGCAGCAGTTAAAGAATCCATAATTTTTTTTTCCTCGTTAATTAATTTGATTTGGGTGTACTCAAAGGTAAAGGTAAATCCGCAAAAACGGATACTAACAGCATGGTCATAAAATGGCAAATTAAGCAAGATATAATGACCAATTTCTCATTCTTCCTCACCATGTTCTAGAGACTCACCAATGTAAGCCCCAGCCAAGGTGGCAAAAATCAACGCTTGAATGGCACTGGTAAAGAGTCCCAACGCCATCACTGGTAAGGGAACAAACAGCGGCACCAGTAGCACTAATACCGCAACGACCAACTCATCCGCAAGGATATTACCAAAAAGTCGGAAACTAAGGGAGAGCGGTTTGGTAAACTCTTCCAGAATATTGATCGGTAACAGAATTGGAGTCGGTTCAATGTACTTTTTAAAGTAGCCAATTCCCCGTTTACTAATCCCCGCATAAAAATAGGCAAGAGAGGTTAATAACGCCAGAGCCACCGTTGTATTAATATCATTGGTTGGAGCCGCTAATTCACTACTTGGAATTTCAATCACTTTCCAGGGAAAGAGCGCGCCTGACCAATTGGAAACAAAGATAAATAAAAACAAAGTTCCGATAAACGGGACCCACGGGCGATATTCTTTCTCACCGATTTGCGTTTTTGCAATGTCGCGAATGAAGTCGAGGGCATATTCCAGAAAGTTCTGGAGTCCACTGGGAACACGCTGTAAGTTACGAGTTCCTAGCAGGGTAAATAATAACAATAAAGCAATCACAAACCAAGAGGTTAGAAAAACCTGTCCGTGAATGGTGTATTTACCAATTTCCCAGTAGAAGTGTTCCCCAACTTCTAATTCGGCGAGGGGAAAAGTAGGGGTGAGTTGGATGGCATCTAACAAGGTTGTCATGGAGCAAATTTCCCCGTGGTTAATCAAACAGTAAGTTTACGCCCTTATTTTCCCTGTGGAAAAAGGGTGGTTTGCACCACGTAAACAATAATCCCCGCTTTGTAAGTCATAAATCCCAAAAAGACGGGCAGAATAGCTAGCTTTTCGAGTTGAGTGGCAACTACCATCACGGCGATAAAAATCGCGAGACGGACGCTACCAAACCCAACTCCCTGTTTGGAGACTCCTAGCCCTTCAATATCCCGTGCCAAGCGCCGAAAGTACAGTAAGCCAGCACAAGCCCCCAATAAGTAATTGAGTGCTGTATTCAGTGAGTAAGCCAATCCTACTGAGATAAAAATTACCGCTGTTAATCCCAACATGACGAAATAAAGATTACGTTGGAGTTGGTAAAATTCGGTCATCACGCGATCGGAGTTTGTCTCCTCGGTCACTTCAGAATTCGGGCTTTCGGTTATCTCGGGTGCTGACATCGGTGAACTCACGCTTGAATGTTTGGTTCGGATTATGACGTTACTTAAACGAGCCACGAGCAATCATATCACGCTCTAGTTACAATTCTTTAGTATTTTTGGAATTGATCGGAAGTCGCTGTAAAATTCTGTCTATGCAAGAGCAGGGATATAACGCGAGTTAAGTGAAAGGTTCGAGGCTCTGAACTTAACAAACTTTACAATCAGTTTACCTATTTTT
>JBKHER010000206.1:0-5260 GCA_046540715.1 Halothece sp. | reverse complement strand
TGCGTGGGCAGCTTACGCCTGTAAAATTAACTGTGCGCCCCAAATGGCAGCCCCCATTGCGATGATGGTTAGCCAAATGGGATAGTGGGCTTGTATAGAGTGATGTTGATTATAAGTTATCCTTTCTACATCTAGCCAAGGAATAACACTTCTTCGTAACCATCCTGAGACGATAACAGGTTGTTGGATCAATTGGTTAGGGCGAGAAAAGTTAGGTAAGGTATTTCCAATGATTCCTAGACGGGAAGAAAAATGTAAGGGAATCATGCCAGTTTCTGTTTTTAATATTAAGTCTTGTCCTAACCAGTTACTAATCCCACTTCGTCCGAAAAGTTGACCTTCAATGCGGAGAGAAGCAACTTCTTGCGGATGATTGATTTGAGTTAACCATTGCGAAAGATTGGGGTTATTATTTTCGTTAGATAGTTTTAAGTTCGGGAAATAATGGTTAATGCCAATTAGGAGGGAGAGACTAAAGGCAAAGAGAATACTTGCGTTTAAAATCGTTTCTGCTTCGGTTAACCAGCTTAAATAGACAATATCGAGTTGTTCACTAATTATTCCCATTCCCCAGAAAAAAAGTCTCAGGATGAGTCCTAAAATAATCCCCAAATAGAGACTTTTTTGTAGTAAAGGAAAGACTCGATAAGCGCTGCTTAAGGTTTTAATTCGATCAATCCAGTTGCGTGAGGAAGGATGAGGATTGCTAATTTCTAATTCTAAAGGGAGTTGGTATTTTTTGGCAAATTGGAGTAAATTAAAAGCGCGATCGCTGATTAAAGGATGACTATTAAAACCGTTTAGATAATGGCGATACGGTTGTGAAAGTTCTCTATTTAAAATCGTTTCTAAGGGGAGGTGTTCACATAAACTTCCTAAATATAATCCTTGACGATAGCCAATGGGAAATAAGGGATTAAAACTTTCTAGTAAGTAAGGTGTTTGCTTTTCTACTTCGATTCCATGAGTGATGCCAAAGGTTAATTTGATTAATCCTCTTACTTTCGCATTAGGGTTTCCTGTTAGAGAGACTGAAAACTGATCGCGATAAAAATGTTGAGCTTGAAATATCCAATTTAAGGGAAGTTGCCAGAGTCGATAGGCTAAATAAAAAAAGTTAGAAATGATCGCACTACTATTGCGAATTAAGGGGGGAATATCACACCAAATCCAATTCGGGATAAAACGCGGTGATTGTTTAAGCATCTTTTGATAACCTTTTTCTCCCCAATAAGCAATTTGAGAATACAGAGTATAGGGAATTTGCAGAAGCGCGATCGCGCTTGATAAAATGGGAAATAATCCATAACGACTCATTCCTAGTTCTCCTGCTAATAAAGTTGCAATCTCCTCATCCTCTAGCTGACTTAATAACCCTTCACTAACCACAATTCGAGTATTTTTTGGTAAATGCCCATAACTAAAAATCACAGGAGAAGTAATAGGTAAAAGGCTAAAACGAGGAAAGGGGATTTGATGCTGACGACAATGATTTCGTAATAATTTTCCAGTTTCTGGACAACGAGTCAAAAGTTCTGATAAAGATAGTTTTCGCCCTTGATAAAAAATCGAAATTAATCCATCTAACCACCAAGGAGAAACAAGAGAAACGAAGACTAGAAAAATAATTAACGCCCTCGTTGAATCGCGATAAAAAGGCTGAAAAGGGTTAAAATAAGGTAAAGAGACTAATAAATCATTAGTTAACTCCATAAATATCTCAATCGAAGTCCGAAATAACCAGAAAAAGGCAACTAAACTAATCGCTACTTGTAACCAAAAACGCAACCGAAATTTAATTAATAAGGGTTGCCAATTCTCTGCACTCGGTTGATTCCGCCAGTCTCTTTTTATCGTCGGTTTGCTGAGGGGATTCAGGGGTGCAGGTTTGGCTTTTTGCTTACTTTTTTCTTGCTTTTGAGGGAGTTTTTTATTAAGTTGAGAGGAAGGATTTAGCTTTTTCTTTGGCGTTTTAGAGGGAGGTTCTTTGGGGAAAGATTGATTTCCCTTAGCTGGAGGAGGAGAAACCTCTGATGGTGTAGTATCGACAACAAATCCTGTGGTTGTTGATAAATTTTCAGAAGTCTTAATTTCCTTTAATTGTCTCCTCGCCCAAACTTGGTTAGAAATATCCCCTGTTTGTTTAATCTCCTCACAGAGTTGAATCGCTTTTTCCGTTTTTCCACTCTTGAGATAAGCAGACACTAACCCTTTTTTTGCCGTAGAAATGAGAGTTTGATCATTACTATTTTCACAGATATTTTCAAATTGCGCGATCGCGCTTTCATACTCTCGGGCAGCTAAAGCCTGTTTCGCAGCACTTAAAATAATCTGATAATTCTCACTAAAACTCATAAATAGCTTCTTTTCTCCCTAAATCCTCATGATGCTGGAGATGACTAAGGGTGATCATAATTAGGTTTAATGACAGACAAAATCGCGATCGGCGTTCCCTAGATACTATTCTATTGCACAAACCCTTCTCGCCCCAGATCATTGAATCTCATCCCGCTATCCCTAGGAAAAAATACTCGAAATTGCGGTAAACAGAGAAAATCTTGCATAGGGAAGATGAGACATACTTCCTAGCGAGATAACATCGTGAGGTTGATAATAAAACTAGAAACAGACAAGAGTTAGTATATCGATATCTACTTGTCTAAAACGTTACTTACCAAAATTGCCAAGGAGGTTTTATGCGCGCAGTATTAATGGCTGGAGGGTCGGGAACCAGACTACGACCTTTAACCTGTGATATGCCTAAACCAATGGTTCCCGTTCTCAACCGTCCGATGGCAGAACATATCATTAACCTACTCAAGCGCCACAATATTCGGGAAATCATTGCCACTTTACACTATCTTCCCGACGTAATGCGAGACTATTTCGGGGATGGTAGTGAATTTGATGTGCAAATGACATACGCTGTGGAAGAAGAACAGCCCCTGGGAACTGCCGGTTGTGTTAAAAACGTGGAAGAATTACTCGACGATACCTTTTTAGTCATCAGCGGTGACAGCATGACTGACTTTGATCTCAGTGCTGCTATTGAGTTTCACAAGCGAAAGCAATCAAAAGCAACTTTAATCCTTGCTAGAGTTCCCAACCCTGTTGAATTTGGCGTTGTCATCACTAACGATGAAAATCGCATTCAACGCTTCTTAGAAAAACCTTCTAGTAGTGAAATTTTCTCCGATACCGTTAATACCGGTACCTATATTCTTGAACCCGAAGTTTTACAACATCTCCCTGATAACGAAGAATGTGATTTTTCTCAAGACTTATTTCCGCTGCTTCTCGAACGAGGTGATCCAATTTATGGCTACATTGCCGATAATTATTGGTGTGATGTGGGTCATTTAGAAGCCTATCGAGAATCCCAATATGAAGCCCTACACGGAAAAGTTCATATTGACTTTGCTTATCCAGAACAATCTGCTGGTATTCGTGTGGGAGAAAACACCACCATTGATTCCAGTGCTACCATTGAACCCCCAGTTCTTATCGGCAATAATTGTCGTATTGGCCCAAGAGTGAATATCGAAGCCGGAACCGTTATCGGAGATAACGTCATTATTGGCGCGGAAGCTGATCTCAAATCTCCCATTATCTGGAATGGGGTCATTATCGGTGAGCAAGCGCACATCTGGGCCTGCTCTATTTCCCGAGGGGCAAGAGTAGATCGACGAGCGCATATTCATGAAGGCGTTACTCTTGGTGCATTATGTACCGTCGGCGAAGAAGCGCAAATTAGTCAAGGGGTTAGAGTGTGGCCAGGTAAACAAATCGAATCGGGTGCCACCTTAAATATCAATTTAATCTGGGGGAACATGGCTCAACGCAATCTATTCGGTCAACAAGGAGTAACCGGCATTGCCAACATTGACATTACTCCTGAGTTTGCTGTTAAACTCGGAGCCGCTTATGGTTCTACCCTGAAATCTGGTTCAACGGTCAGTGTTTCTCGCGACCAACGCAGCGTCTCGCGCATGGTCACTCGTTCTCTCGTTGCTGGGCTAATGTCAGCCGGAGTCAATGTCCAAAACCTAGAAGCAACTGCATTACCAATTACCAGAACCATTATCCCCACTCTCTCAGTAGAAGGGGGCATTCATGTGCGCTTACATCCCAGTCGCCATGATTATCTACTCATTGAGTTTGTCAATGAACAAGGGATTAATATTTCTAAAGCCAAAGAGAAAAAAATCGAAGGCGCTTACTTCAAAGAAGACTTACGACGAGCGCAAATTCCAGATATTGGACAAGTATTCTATCCCGCACAAGTCTTAGATGTCTATAGCCATAGCTTTGAAAAACATCTTAATGTCGAAGCCGTTAATAATAGTCACGCCAAAGTAGTGATTGACTATGCCTATGCTGTGTCTGGAGCAGTCTTACCCTTATTATTAGGCAAATTTGGCTGTGATGCGGTCGTCTTAAATGCAAGTCTCAGTCAGGCGGCTCTTTCGTCAGAAGAACGGGAAACCTTACTCGGGGAATTAGGACAAGTCGTGGAAGCCCTAAAAGCCAATATGGGCGTACAAGTGGCTGCCAATGGCGAACAGCTGATCTTAGTGGATGAAGCAGGATTACCCATTCGCGGTGAGATTTTAACCGCTTTAATGGTAAATATGATGATGACAGCCCATCCGCGCAGTTCCGTCGTTGTACCGGTTCATGCTTCCAGTGCGGTCGAAAAAATTGTCCGTCGCCATGATGGTCAAGTAATTCGCACTAAAGCGAGTCCTACCGCCCTAATGGAAGCCTCTCAAGAAAATCCGAATGTAGTTTTAGGCGGAAGTGGGGATACGGGCTTTATCTTCCCAGACTTACATCCTGGGTTTGATGCGATGTTCTGCATCGCCAAACTCATTGAAATGTTAACGGTGCAGGAACGTTCCCTAGAGCAAATTCGCACCGAACTGCCGCGAGTTTGCCATAAGTCTTATACCATGCGCTGTCCTTGGACAGTGAAAGGAGCTTTAATGCGCTATCTAGTGGAAACTCATTCCTCAGATGAATTAGAGCTAATTGATGGAGTGAAAGTGGTTGATTCCCAAACCGATAATTGGGTGCTTGTCCTCCCCGATGCTGGTGAACCCTTAGTTCATATTTTCGCAAATGGCGAAGATCGCGAATGGGTTGATCAGGCTCTGCGAGAATATCGGCAACGAGTCCAAGACTTTATTGATAAAGAACAAGGCGTAGAAGCTGTTAATGCTTAAGCCTTAGTTGTAAGGGGTGGTCAAGTCCACCCTAA
>JBKHER010000205.1:0-5281 GCA_046540715.1 Halothece sp. | reverse complement strand
AAAGGGGGGTTAGGGGGGATAAAGGGGGGTTGACTTTTCCGAAACGGTATAAAAAGTCGTTTAAACATCCATTTTTAATTGTTGAGAATTACGGCTTCTATGCAAGCGAAAATAATTGGTAATTCCTCCTGCTAGAAACAAAAGACTTCCAATAATATATTCCCAAGCCACATAAGTGAAAACTAACCAGGGCCAAGGTTGATGGATATCAAAAGGTTTCCATAAATAAGGAATTGAGGCGACTAAAAATAAGACTGATCCAATGGCATAAGTAATCGCTGTAATATTTAAAAGTTGTAATTTGACGATAGACGCTTCATGAATAATTTCAAAAATATTGATACAAGCTCCAAGTAAAAAAAGGAAGCTACCAATAATAAAACACCAACTGCCAATAATAATTTTATCAATATCTGATAAAAATAGAAGACTACCGATAATAAATAAAATAGTGCCAATTAAGTAGGAATTAGCTGCAACAAACTCTAGCCAATCCCAACGGGTGAGAAAACTGCGAGAACGCAAATAAGTTGTTGATTCCCACCAATCTTGAGCCGTTACGACTAAATAAATTAAAGATCCAAAAAAAAAGATCCACGCCCCTAAATCAAATAGTTCTTCATATTGAGGGAGAAAAAAGATACTTCCAATAATAAAAGTGACTCCTCCAATAATGTAGAGAATTGAATTAATAATTTCCCAATAATATTGACTAATTCCAAGAGTTTTATCGCTGAAAAGAGTATATTGACGGGGACGAGATGTAAATAAATGAGGCATTTTTTATAAATTGACTGGGTTATTAATATCGTGGTACAATTTAACTTTTAACTTTAATTATAATTGAATCAGTTTTCCTAGAGTTGAGTCTGTTCCTAGAATGCAACGATTAAAAGACATTACTCAAGTTTCTTTGAAGCTAGGCTTGATCGGTTTTGGGGGGCCAGCTGCCCATCTTGCCATGCTAGAAGAAGAGGTGGTGACGCGGCGACAGTGGCTAGATCGATCGCGCTTTCTTGATTTAATGGGGGCGACAAATTTAGTTCCCGGTCCTAATTCTACCCAAATGGTGCTTCATGTCGGGTATATTCACGCCGGACTCCTCGGATTAATTTTATCAGGGGTTGCCTTTTTAATGCCGGCAACTCTAATTACCGGAATATTCGCTTGGATTTATGTCTCATTTGGGGATTTACCACAAATTGAACCCCTATTTTACGGGATTAAACCGGCAGTGTTAGCGGTGATTCTCGGTGCTTTATGGAAGTTGGGGAAAAAAGCAGTTAAAAGCTATCCAATTTTTCTCATTGGTGTAGCCGTTGCCATTTTATTGTTACTGGGAATTAATGAAGTTATCGCTCTTTTAATAGGGGGAATTGTGGGGATGCTCTTTTTAATGTTTTTGCCTTACTTGCCGAAAAATAGTGCAGAAGTGCTGATTGGAGGAATTAGTGTCGGAACCATTCTCAAAGTCGCTGCCAGTACCGCCGCTACGGTTACTCCTTCAGTTTGGAAACTCGGTTTGTTTTTCTTAAAAGTAGGCAGTATTTTATTTGGTAGTGGTTATGTTTTGATTGTGTTTTTAGAAGGAGAATTAGTGAATCAAAATGGTTGGATTACCCAACAGCAATTATTAGATGCGATCGCGATCGGGCAATTAACACCAGGTCCGCTTTTATCAACGGCTACCTTTATTGGTTATGTCATTTTGGGATTACCAGGGGCAATTATTTCTACAATTGCTATAGTTTTTCCTTCTTTTATTCTTGTTTTCGCTCTGAATCCTGTAATTCCAAAATTAAGAAGTTCAAAGTGGACCAGTGCTTTTTTAGATGCCATTAATATTAGTGCAGTAGCGTTAATGATCATTGTTACCCTACAACTTGCCCAAACTTTATTTTTAAATCCCTTAGACTATATCGCAATATTGATTTTTGCAGTGGGCGCGATCGCGCAGTTTCGTTTTCAAATGGGGGCATTATGGTTAGTATTAGGAGGAGCGATTTTAGGACTCATTTTACAAAGTCTGTAATTTTATTTGGAAAAAGATGATACAGCTAAAAATTTGGCAATGGCTGGTTTTAGCAATTCCCTTTGTCTCGATTTTTCTCTTTATTATCGTTGCTGCTGGGTTACAAATTCAAGCCTGGGGGATTAGTTGGATTTGGGGAATTGTAATCTTGGTTTTCTTAGGCTGGCGTTGGCTATTGGCGAAATGGACAAAACCAGCAGCTTTTGAGACGGTAGAAAGGATTACAGAAGAAGTTAATCAAGAGTTAGAAGCCAATTCTGTTGAAAATTTGTCTGAAGATGAATCCTTGAATCAGAAAGTCGAAGCCGTCTTAGACAAAATTCTGACAGAGGCGCAAGACGATCCGCCAATTTGGGAAGATTGGCAATTATTTTGGGAACGATCTCAGCAATTAGTGAGCGCGATCGCGCAGATTTATAATCCTGAAACGAAATATCCCCTTCTCAACATTTATATTCCGCAAGTTTACGGCTTAATTCGAGGAACCGTGGATGATGTGGATGAATGGATGCAGAAACTCTCTCCTGTTCTCAATCAAGTAACCGTCGGACAAGCCTACCGCGCTTATGAAGTGTATCAAAAAGTGCAGCCTTCAGCACAGAAAGCTCTAAAAATATGGAATTTGGCGCAGTGGGCGGTTAATCCCCTCGCCGCCGCCGCCAAACAAGTGAGTAAAAAATCGACTCAACAAGCCAATCAAGAATTAATCGGCAATCTGTCTAAAGTCTTGCGTCAGGTTGCCCTCAGACAGCTAGCGAAACGCGCGATTGAACTTTATCGCGGGAAAACAACCACCACCACTGAACTAGCGCCGCCCAAGCAATCTGATTTTCCTGAAGTGAAAACCCAAACCATTCAAGAAATTCTCGAACAAGCCGAACCACAAACAGAAGTGGAACAAAAGCCAGTGAATATTCTTCTGGTAGGGCGTACTGGGGCGGGAAAAAGTAGTGTTATTAATACCCTATTTCAGTCTCAACAAGCCACTGTCGATGTTTTACCTAGCACTGATGAGATTGTGAATTACCATTGGGAAAGTATAACAGGAGATACCTTAACCCTTTGGGATACCCCCGGCTATGAACAGGTGAGTGGAGAAAACTTAAGAGAGTTAGTTTTAGATTATGCCAGCACCGCCGATTTATTATTATTAGTAACCCCGGCTCCTGATCCTGCCCTAGCAATGGATACAGAGTTTTTATCGGATTTACAAACGGTGGTTAGTGAGGGGCTGTCCTCGGAATCGAATTCCGAGGCTTGTACGCCCCGTGATTTACCCACCATTGCTGTAGTTACGCAAGTTGATCGCTTACGCCCAATTAAAGAATGGAATCCCCCTTATGATTGGGAAAATGGCACGCAAGGGAAAGAAAAAAGTATTCGGGAAGCAACAAGGTATCGCCAAGAAGAATTAGGGAAATTTTGCCAGCAGGTGTTTCCGTTAGTGACTTGGGAAGACAATAGTAACCGCCAGTCGTGGAATGAGAGACAATTATCTCAAGCCCTCCTCAATGCAGTAACGCCAGCTAAACAATTACGATTAGCAAGATTTCTGCGCGATCGCGAAGCCCGTAGTGTCGCAGCGGCAAAAATTATTGATCGCTATACCAAGCAAATGACCACCACCCAAGGCTTAACTAACCTTGTTAAAACTCCCATACTTGAATATCTTTCTACCTTTTCCACAGGTTCTCCCATGCTAGGAAAACTGCTGATGGAACAAATTCCCGTCGAACAACTGCCCCTAGTTATTGGTAAACTACAGATGGCGTATGATTTATTTAATCTTTTAGATAGCGAGAGAAATCCCAAAGCGTTTGATCTGCGATCGCTGTGGTCATTATTATTAGATAATTCTGAATCTCCCGAAAAAAATGCCTTTGCTTTTGGTCACGCTTTAGTTGCTTATTGGACACAGGAATTAAGTCTTAGTCAACTGCGAGAAAAATTTGAAGAATATTTAGACTAAACTAAAGGAATTTTTACGATGAAAATTTTAATGATTTCAGCAATTTTACCCTCGCCACAAACGCCAACCCCAATTCCAACACGGACGTTTAACCTAATCAAACATTTAAGTCAGCGTCATGAAATTACCCTAGTTGCTCAACATTATCAAATGGCAAAAGATGATCATATTGATAGGTTACGGGAATGGGTACAAGATTTAGTTATTTTTCCCCATCATCAAGAAATCACTCGGCGGGGCATTATCAACCGAGCTAAACGCTTAGGGCAATTACTAAAACAAGGAACGCCCAGTAGTGTTTTATCTTACTATTCTCCCCAAATGCAAGCATGGATTGATGAAAAAGTTGCCGAAAATTACTTTGATGTCATTACTTGTGAGCATACCATTAATGAAACTTATATTCGTTCGGAATGGCAAAACAACGTGAGAACAGTTGTTAATATTCATGGCTCTATTTATGGAACTTGCAAAAATTATTTAGAACGAAATGCTGATGGTAAAAAAAGTCTCAGAGAACAGTTAAACTTACCCCTATTAAAACGCTACGAGCAACAATACTGTTCCAAATTTTCGGCATTAGTGACAACAACCACCGAGGATAAAAAACAAATTAAGGAGTTACAAACTGAGAAACCGATTACTGTTGTTTCTAATGGGGTAGATTTACAAGCATTTCCAAAACGTCCTGATGATCCTGGTGGCTATAAATTGCTTTATATTGCTCATCAAGAAGAGTTTGCCATTGAAGAAGAAGTAAACTTTTTAGGCAAGTTTGTCTTCCCAGAATTAAAAAAACGTTATCCAGAAATGACTTTAAGATTAGTGGGAATTCCTAGCCATTTATCTCATTGGGAAGCGGTATCAGGGGTTGAGATAGCGAGCAATGAGTCTTCATTACAGGAAGAATTAAAGACGAGTACCGTTTGTGTGATTCCCACAGGTGCAGGTTTAGGAATGAAATTAGCTCCGTTACAGGGGATGGCAGTGGGAGTCCCTGTAGTAGGCAGCGATCGCGCTTTAGAAGGCTTAAATGTGGACGGAACCCCCCAAAAGCTAGCAGCAATGCGAGCCAATCGTCTAGAGGAATATATTTATGCCATTGGGCGATTATTTCAAGACCCCTCCCTCCGTGAAAAACTCGCTATTAATGCCCAAGAATTGGTAGAAAAAAACCATAATTGGGAACAACTGGCCCTCCAGTATGAAACGGTTTTAAGGATTTAGTTATATCAAATCCGAGAAATTAACCCTGATTTTGGAGTTAGGGAGCGAGACGC
>JBKHER010000204.1:0-5306 GCA_046540715.1 Halothece sp. | reverse complement strand
CAGTGACCAGTGACCAGTGACCAGTGACCAGTGACCAGTGACCAGTGACCAGTGATCAGTGACCAGTGACCAGTGATCAGTTACCAGTGACCAAATAACTAATAACAAATAACTAATAACTAATGACTAACTTGCGATACCCAACTCCCATGTAAACCATAAGGAATATGATATTTTAAGCCTAATCGGGCGGTTTCTTCTAGGGTTTTTCCTTCTAGAATCACTAACTCGGAACGATGCTTTTTCCCATTGTAAACTAAGGTCAAAACCCAACCCTCATCTTCGCCTTGACTATCAGGTTTCGGAACAAAAATTGGTTCGCTGACAAACCCATGAGGCGCAGCACTCCATACGAGACGCTCTTTGGTTTCCCAATCATATTTTAGTATTCCCTGTAAGGGAGCATTGCCTCTTGGCTGATGGGCTGTTGCCATAAATAAATAACGATAGGGTTGCCCAACTTTATCAGGATGAATTTCAGGAAATTCGCAACACCGAGGTTCAACTAATTCTTTATCAACCGTTTCAGTTTCTAAATTTAAGGTAAATCGCCATAATTGACCGGGATATAACGCCTCAAAATCCACATCTCGAAAATCAGAATCAGGATCAACTTCAGGAAAATCAGCATAACAAATCGAATCAACACATAAGCGCTGATTCTTCACCTCAAACGCATTCCCATGATGGAAAATAAATCCTGCATTGACTTCTAATTTTTTAACACCTTCACTGCTATTTTTATCTCGGGGAATTACCCAAACTTGACTATTTTCTTCAGGATGAAACTTGATACATTCTCCCGCGCCTCGTAACCCTAAAGCAAAGGGAATGGGATTAAATTTAACAGGATTTTGGAAGAAGATATAGTAATGAGGCGTAATGGCAAAATCATGAATAAAAGCAAACCCAGGCACGCTATGACTCTGTTTTCTTAATAGATTGAAATTAGTGTCAAACTCATAAGCATGAATGGTAGTTGATAAACCGGGTTCAATATAAAAGTTAATTAAACAGGACTGATTATTATTAAGAACGGATTGCGGTTCTATCCAAGGATGGGCGGAAAAGGCTTCTTTTTCTCCTAAAATACCATTCAGTTGATCCGTTCCTAAGGTTTCTAAAGTTTTTGGATCTAGACGATGAGGTAAGCCTCCTTCCCATAACGCCAGCAGTTTATTTCCCCAATAAATAACATTCGTATTGGCAATATTTTTTTGCTTAAAGTCAAAGGCATTTTTAATAAAGCCTCCCGGTTTTTGGGTGCCAAAGACATTTCGATATAAAATTGTTCCTGCCTCTTGTTCTTCCACAAAGCCTTGAGTACGAACAAAGCGGTTTTGAAAATGAACTTTTCCTTCTTGAAACGAAAATTGACAAATCATCCCATCGCCATCAAAGGGATGTTGCACAGGAATGCCATTAATATCGAGTAACCCGGGTCCATTGCGAAATAATGTTCCCTGTAACGAGTTGGGAACAATTCCAGAAATTAGTTCTAATTCGTAATTTTCTTCTCGCCGTTGGGATTGATAGCCACGTTGCCATTCTTTTTGAGAATAGGGTTTTTCTTGTTGAGGGGTGGACTTACTCGCTAAAGAAGTCATAGCTTCTAGTTTTGCTTCATAAAACTTTACATCTATTACTTATAACAGTTTTCGGGAGGTGAGTGCATCTATGCTAGGAATGAGGTTAATAATATGAAGAAATGTTAAAAGTGAGGGAAGTAAGACAATATTTCCTTAGCCATGTCTGAATTTAATAGCAACTCCTGGAAGGTAAAAGCGGTTCTCCTCGGGGCAAGTCCTTTAGTTATTTTACCAAGTTCTGCGATTTCTCCAGCTTTACCAGCAATTCAAGATTATTTTGCCCAGATCAATAATTCTGAGTATTGGGTAAGACTGATTTTAACGATGCCTGCCCTTTCCATTATCGTTGGCGGCGTGGTGACGGGTCAATTAATTGATCGCGTGGGACGTAAAACCCTGTTAATTGCTGCAGTGATTTTGGCGAGTCTTTCTGGGGGAATGGGCTATATTTTGGATAGTCTGACGATGTTGCTGTTAACTCGGGTTGTTTTAGGCTTTGCCGTAGCAACAGCAATTACCAGTATTACCACCCTCATTGCCGATTATTATGAAGATCAAACTCGCTCTACCCTGATGGGACTACAATCAACTTGTATTGCTTCTGTGGGTGTAGTAGTCCTTTCTGTGAGTGGGGTGTTAGCAGATATTAGCTGGCGGACTCCTTTTTTAATTTATCTGTCTCCCTTAGTTTTAGTGCCTTTTATGGTGTTCTGGCTGAGTGAACCTATCCATGACATCAAAGATCAGAAAAATCAACAAAATCCCATTCCTTGGGCGCAATTGCCATTATTGACTTTGGGGGTAATTTACGGGGTGGAGTTACTACATATGTTCTTGTTTTATCTCACCCCTGTCCAATTACCGTTTTATCTTCGTTCCTCTTTTGATTTACCCGCTTCTTTAAGTGGTTTTGCCCTTTCTATGCTGACCTTTTGTCAAGCTGGAATTTCGATTCTTTATGGGCGCATTAAGGCAAGATTGAGTTTTGTTAATATTCTCGCGATCGCGTTTGGATTGGCTTGTTTCGGACACATTATTATTGCCATTGCCCCTAGTTTCAAATTCATTGTTTTAGGATTAGCTATTAGTGGCTTAGGCTTCGGGTTACTCTTCCCTAACTGTAAAGTCTGGCTTACCCAAGCGGTTACTCCCAAAATTCGCGGACGGGCGTTAGGAGGGTTAACGACGGCTTTCTATATTGGCGAGTTTCTTTCTCCGTTTGCGAGTCAAACCGCAATCCAATGGGTAGGTGCAAGCGGTACTTATGCCCTTGCTAGTGGTATCTTAGGTGTAGTCGCTGTATTTGCGATTGTGGCAAGTACAAAAGCGGCTCTCACGCCTTCTGAGTCTTTATCGGGGAATTAGATAGCAGTTTTGGGTTGGGTTAAGATCAAAACTGTCGTTGTCTGTCGCCTTAACTGTGAGTGTCTTTTCCCAAGAACGTCTTTTATTTACCCCTGCTGCTGCCAGCAGTGATGCCCTGCCGATTATTTATGCGTTTCCCAATACTTACAATATTGGCATTACCAGTTTAGGATATCAGGTCATTTGGGCTACGTTAGCGCAACGAGAGGATGTGGCGGTTAGTCGGTTATTCACCGATATTCAGGAGTCTTTACCGCGAGATCCCGCACTCTTTGGATTTTCTATGTCTTGGGAATTAGATTATATTAATGTTCTCAGTCTTTTGGAATCCTTTGATATTCCCTTGCATAGTCGCGATCGCGCTGAGGAACATCCCTTGATTTTTGGCGGTGGCCCCGTTTTAACGGCAAATCCAGAACCCTTTGCGGCGTTTTTTGATGTCATATTATTGGGGGATGGGGAAGAGTTACTACCCAATTTGATTAATAGGGTTAAGGAAGTTCGATCGCGCGATCGCGCTACCCAACTCAAAGCCCTCGCCCAAGTTCCGGGGATTTATGTTCCTAGTCTCTATGAGGTAACTTATGAGTCACCTGAGGGGGCAATTGAAAGCATTTCTCCCATTGATTCCGACATTCCTGCCCAAGTGCAGAAACAAACCTATCGGGGAAATACCTTATCCGCTTCTACGGTGGTAACAGAAAACGCCGCTTGGGAAAACATTTATATGGTGGAAGTGGTGCGAAGTTGCCCAGAAATGTGCCGCTTTTGTTTAGCCAGTTATCTCACGTTACCGTTTCGCAAAGCAGGGTTAGAAGGCTCATTAATTCCCGCCATTGAGCAAGGATTAAAGGTTACGAATCGCTTGGGATTATTGGGTGCTTCGGTAACACAACATCCTGAGTTTGAAGACTTATTAACCTATTTATCTCGCCCCGAATATGATCAGGTGCGTTTAAGTGTGTCTTCGGTGCGTACCAATACCCTGACAGAGAAATTAGCGCAGATTCTAGCAAGTCGGGAAGCGCGATCGCTGACAGTTGCGGTGGAAAGTGGTTCCGAAAAAGTCCGACAAATTATTAATAAAAAACTCAATAATGATGAAATTATTCAAGCGGGAATTAATGCCCAAGCAGGGGGATTAAAAGCCCTCAAACTCTATGGCATGGTGGGCGTTCCTGGGGAAGAAGAAGCCGACATTGATGCAACCGTAGAAATGATGTTGAACTTAAAAAAAGCTGCCCCGAAGCTGAAATTAACCCTAGGTTGTTCCACATTTGTTCCGAAAGCCCATACGCCTTTTCAGTGGTTTGGGGTTAACAAAGATGGGAAAAAACGGCTCAATTATTTACAGAAAAAACTGCGATCGCGCGGTATAGATTTTCGTCCCGAAAGTTATAATTGGTCAGTAATTCAAGCTCTCATTTCTCGCGGCGATCGGCGATTAACTCCCCTTTTGGAACTTACTCGGGAATATGGCGATTCCGCAGGCAGTTATAAACGCGCCTTCAAAGAATTAAAAGGGCAGCTTCCCCCCCTAGACTTTTACGTGCATCAAGACTGGGATACGAGTCAAGTTTTACCCTGGTCACATCTCCAAGCCTCACTACCCCAAGCCACCCTCGAAAAACACTTAGCCGAAGCCATGAGTCACGCCTGAAAGAAAGAAGCTCTAACCAAGTGGCTGGTAATTAACGCGATGGAGAGGTCTATTTTCTTCTTTTGACCATTTGGCAACAATCGCCTCATTCTGCTGATTCACCCATTCATCCTCCGTTGGCACAACTACAATTGCGCCATTCGGAATTGATGAAATTTTCTCAGGATGATCCATCAAATCTTCCAGATGAGAAAAGGCAGCTTCAAAATTAGCTTGAGCTAGTTGGCGACGTTCCTCAGTTGTATAGTTCATTTTCATAACGAGTCCTTTGTGCTTCCCAATTCTTTGTAAGGAATTGATAAGCAGCTTTCATATTCATCTTATTATCTCCGTAATCATAAAGCCACTGTTTAGTGGTCGTGCCATCTGGCGAATGAATATCAAAGTGGGGTCTATCATCAAAATCATCAGCCCGAATTACTTGTTGCCAGCGACCAACTTTCTCAAACCAACATTCCAACTGAATGGCATAAGTTGGGCGGTTTGGGTGGTGAGAAGTATTAACTCTAACTCGCAACCGATCGCGATCAGTAATCTCATAAAGGTACTCCCTATTTAGACTATCTGTCATATTTTCTAGATTTTATAGTCATTCCAAATAAAAACCATCAAGCTGAGAGTGGGAGCATCTTGCTCCCTAGTGCAGGCTAGTAAAAGTAGTTAGACAGTTTTTGCGAGTTCGTAAGCTCCTT
>JBKHER010000203.1:0-5328 GCA_046540715.1 Halothece sp. | reverse complement strand
AACAAATAACAAATAACAATGATCGAATTTTCCCAGTTTTCCCAACTCGCCACCCAAGGTAACTTTATTCCCGTTTATCAAGAATGGACAGCGGATTTAGAAACGCCAGTTTCGGCATGGTTTAAAGTCTGTGCGGGGCAACCTTACAGTTTTCTATTAGAGTCGGTGGAAGGAGGCGAAAAACTGGGACGTTACAGCTTTTTGGGCTGTGATCCCATGTGGGTGCTGGAAAATCGCGGTAATATAACGACACAAGTCGATCGCGCTGGTAAGACGAACACTTATCACGGTGATCCCTTTGCTGTCTTAAAAGACTGTTTAGCCTCGATTCATCCCGTTACTATTTCTGATCTTCCGCCGGGGATTGGGGGGTTATTTGGAATGTGGGGATATGAGTTAATTCAGTGGATGGAACCCCGTGTTCCTATTCATTCTCGTCAAGATGAGGATTTACCCGATGGGGTATGGATGCAGGTAGATCAGTTATTAGTCTTTGATCAGGTGAAACGGAAAATTTTTGCCATTGCTTATGCTGATTTAAGACAGGAAACCGACTTAAAAAAGGCTTATGATCAAGCGCGCGATCGCGTTGAAATCTTACTGCAGAAATTACAATCTCCCCTTCCTCAAATTGCCCAAGGAGTCTCTCTCTCTACCTCTCCCCCTTCCGAAACCTATTCCTATCAAAGCACCACCACCGAAGCTGATTTTTGTAAAAGTGTGGAAAAAGCTAAAGAGTATATTCATGCGGGAGATATCTTTCAAGTCGTTCTCTCGCAACGCCTCAATACTAACTACATCGGGCATCCCTTTAATCTCTATCGTGCTTTACGGATGGTCAATCCCTCTCCGTATATGGCGTATTATCAGTTTGGAAACTGGCAACTCATTGGATCTTCCCCCGAGGTAATGGTAAAAGTGGAATTAAGCCCAGACAAGCAGGAAATGCGTGGAACATTACGCCCCATTGCTGGAACCCGCAAACGGGGAAAAACCCCAGCAGAAGATGCCGCCCTTGCTGAGGAATTACTCCAAGATGAAAAGGAACGCGCTGAACATATTATGTTAGTGGATTTAGGGCGCAATGATTTAGGGCGAGTTTGTCGTCAAGGCAGTGTAACAGTTGATGAATTAATGACTATTGAGCGGTATTCTCACGTGATGCACATTGTTAGTAATGTCATTGGGGAGATTGCTGCCAATAAAACCGCTTGGGAAGTCTTAAAAGCCACCTTCCCCGCCGGAACTGTCAGTGGTGCGCCCAAAATTCGCGCCATGGAAATTATCGCCGAATTAGAACCCCATCGCCGTGGCCCCTATTCTGGGGTGTATGGCTATTATGACTTTGAAGGACAACTCAATAGCGCGATCGCGATTCGCACCATGATCGTCCGTCCGCAAGGGGAAAACCAGCATACTGTCTCCGTTCAAGCAGGTGCAGGGGTGGTTGCCGATTCGATTCCCCAAAAAGAATATGAAGAAACCCTGAATAAGGCAAAAGGACTATTAGAGGCAATTCGCTCCCTTCATTCAAGTTAGTGAATAATTGATAATTAATAATTAATAAGGGATAATAGAGAAAGATATCTTTGATAATAATTTCTTTTAATTAAATGACGCTTACAGTTTTTTTAAAATTTATAGTGGGTTTAGCTCTATTAGTGAAAGGGGCTGATTATTTAGTAGCAGGAGCTGGAAAACTAGCCACTTTAGCAGGCATTTCCCCGTTAGTAGTAGGCTTAACTGTGGTTGCTTTTGGCACAAGTTCCCCAGAATTAGCCGTTAGTATTAAAGCGAACTTTACCGAACAAGCTGCAATTTCGGTGGGGAATGTTGTTGGGAGTAATATCACCAATATTTTATTAATTTTAGGCATTGGGGCAACAATTGCTCCTTTAAGAGTCTCAGAAAAATTAGTCAGAATGGATGTTCCCATTATGATTGGAATTTCTGTTTTACTCCTATTTTGTAGTTTAGATGGTAAGTTAGGTAAAATTGATGGAGCCTTATTTTTATTAGGCGGAATTCTTTATACCAGTTATCTTTTAATTCAAAGTCGGCGTAATAATTCTTCTCCAGAAGAAGTGGTAGAAGAGTTTGATGTTATTCCTGAAGAAAATTCGCCAAAAGAATGGTTAACCAGTGCTGGATTACTATTAATTGGATTGATTATGGTGGTTTTCGGATCAAATTGGCTCGTTTCAGGGGCAACTGCGTTTGCCACTGCTTTAGGAATTAGTGAATTAGTTATTGGCTTAACGATCGTAGCTTTAGGAACATCGTTGCCTGAATTAGCAACCTCGATTGCTGCCAGTCTGCGAGGAGAAAGAGACATTGCTGTCGGTAATGTAGTTGGCAGTAATATCTTTAATATCTTAATTGTCTTAGGAACAGCAGGACTGATTTCACCAACAGGGGTCGAAGTTTCTTCTGCAGCAATTAATTTAGATATTCCGATTATGATTGCGGTCGCCGTTGCCTGCCTTCCTATTTTCTTTAGTGATAACTTGATTACTCGTGGCGAGGGAATTTTCTTTTGGTTTTATTACATCATTTACACACTTTTCTTGTTCCTAAAATCAACTGAACATGCAACCCTGCCTGTCTTTAACACTGTCATGCTATGGTTTGTAATTCCAATAACAGCTCTTACTTTAATAATTTTAACCGTTTCTGCATGGCGCGAACGAGCATCGAAAGCAAACGAAAAGAATACGAATAGTGAAGTAATGAGTCATCATAAAAGCCAAAAATAATCCTTTGGACATAGTGACTGTTTTAGGAAAATGTTTATTATATTAAATATCCGATTTACAAAACTTAACTTTTCTAATTAACTGTCATGAAGTCTTTATCTTTACAGCTTCTAAGCCTTAGCCTTGTAACAATCGCTACCTTCGGTTTTTCCGCAGCAGCGATCGCGCAAACCACCCAAACTAAAACTTCTCAACAGCAATTACAAATTGCCCAAGCCGAAGAAACCCTTGTTGAGGTTGCTAGCAACGATGAAGAGTTGAGTACCCTAGTCTCTGCGGTGGAAGCTGCGGGTTTAGTTGAAACCTTACAAGGGGAAGGTCCCTTTACCGTTTTTGCTCCAACCAATGAAGCCTTTGAGGCCCTTCCTGAAGGGGTACTAGAATTTCTCTTAGAACCAGAAAATCAAGACTTATTAGAGCAAATTTTGACTTATCATGTGGTGGAAGGAAATGTCATGTCAACAGATTTAGAAATGGGTTCAATAGAAGCACTTGGCGGTGGGATTGCCATTGATGTTTCCGAAGAGGATGTGAAAATTAATAATGCTAATGTTATCCAAGCTGATGTAGAAGCTAGCAATGGGACGGCTCACGTTATTGATACGGTTCTCGCCCCAGAAGGTTTTTTACAAACCATTGAAGAGCGAATGAACTAATATGAAATAGTCTGATGGTTGCTACAAATGATCTGGCTTAGTGAGATACCTTAAGCCTCCCTAACGCGCAGGGGGTTGGGGGGCTTATCGGGGAGAATAATAACGTAGGTTGGATTAAAATAAACCCAAACGATCAATTCATCATTCATATGCAACCGCGAGATACACAAGTTCTTCCCATCGCGCCAGAAACCACCGTCTATCGATCGCGCACTTGGGAGCGATTAAAATTTGAGATTGAATACGGGCTACAACGGGGAACCACGGCTAATTCTTATCTCATTCAAGGGGAAAAAACGGCATTATTTGATCCCCCAGGAGAATCCTTTACCGATATCTTTCTAGAATCGCTACAACAACGGATTTCCCTAGCTAGCATTGATTATCTAATTCTCGGTCATGTTAATCCCAATCGCGCCGAAACCCTAAAAGCCTTTTTAAATATTGTTCCTGATGTAACCATTGTTTGTTCTAATCTGGCGGCAATTTCTCTAGAAAAATTATTGGGAGAGAATGCGGTTCAATATCGGGTGATTAAAGGAGAGGAAACTCTCGACCTCGGAAAGGGTCATCATCTAGAATTTCTATTAACGCCTACGCCGCGTTGGTCCGATCAACTTTGCACCTATGACCCAAAAACTAAGATTCTGTTTACTGATAAGTTGTTTGGGGCCCATGTGTGTGGGGAACAGATTTTTGATGAGGGATGGCAGGTTTATGTTGAGGATCGACGCTACTATTTTGATTGTCTGATGGCCCCTCATGCTGGTCAAGTAGCAACCATTTTAGAGAAATTTCAAAGTAAACCCGCTACCATTTACGGAACGGGTCACGGCCCCATTGTGCGTTATGGCTTACAGGCGTTAACTAAGGCCTACCAAGAGTGGATCACTCAGCAACAGCAGCAAGGAACCAAGGTAGCTTTACTCTATGCGTCTGCTTATGGCAATACGGCGACCATTGCTAACGCGATCGCGCGAGGAGTGACCAAAGCAGGAGTTGCCCTTGAATCAATCAATTGCGAATTTAGCGATCCAGAAACGATTAAATCTGTGTTGCAAAAAACATCGGGCTTTATTATAGGATCGCCGACATTAGGCGGACACGCCCCCACGCAAGTGCAAACTGCCCTCGGAATTGTCCTCTCTACTGCAGAAACCAGTCAATTAGCAGGGGTATTTGGTTCTTACGGATGGAGTGGAGAAGCCATTGATATCCTCGAACAAAAAATTAAAGATGCGGGCTATCGCTTCGGGTTTGATCCCATTCGGGTGAAATTTAAGCCCACTGACAGCACCCTCAAATACTGTGAAGAAGCAGGAACCGATTTTGCCCAAAAACTGAAACGGAAACAGAAAAAACAAACCGCCCGTCAAAGTGTGACTGATTCTCTGGCAGCGCGAACCGAACAAGCCTTAGGTCGAGTTGTGGGGGCGTTATGTGTGGTAACGGCGAAAAAAGGAGAACTGGCGACTGGGATGTTAGCCTCTTGGGTATCGCAAGCGACCTTTTCTCCCCCAGGGTTAACGGTGGCGGTGGCGAAAGAACGCGCGATCGAATCGTTAATGTATGTGGGGAGTCCGTTTGTTCTCAATATTCTTCCCGAAGGAAAACAGTTACAGAAGCATTTTATGAAAAACTATTCCCCTGGGGAAGATCGCTTTGCCGACATTGAAACTGAAGAAGCGGAAAACGGTTGTCCAATTTTAACCCAAGCTCTCGCTTACATTGAATTACAAGTGGAAAATCGCATGGAATGTGGCGATCATTGGTTAGTATATGGCGTAGCAAAGGCTGGTAAAGTCTTAGATTCAGAAAAAGTTACCGCCGTCCATCATCGTAATTCAGGTAGCCATTATTAATCGTTGATTTCATAAAAAATAATCGCGATCGTCTTTGGCAAATAGCGGATCTAT
>JBKHER010000202.1:0-5329 GCA_046540715.1 Halothece sp. | reverse complement strand
ATTCGCCTTGGGTATGGGTTTCCATTCAATTAGTTTCTCCAAGTTAATGGAGAGAAAGAACTAGGCAATAGTTCTATTCCAAGTAGTGTTTCCATTCAATTAGTTTCTCCAAGTTAATGGAGAGACCGCCCATGCTTGAAGTGCCAGACGAGGTCACTCTGTTTCCATTCAATTAGTTTCTCCAAGTTAATGGAGAGGTTCTGAATGAGATCGAAAAACTGGCAGAAACCAAGTTTCCATTCAATTAGTTTCTCCAAGTTAATGGAGAGTTTCGCGCTTCATTTTCAGCACGATTTTTATCGGTTTCCATTCAATTAGTTTCTCCAAGTTAATGGAGAGTGTATGAGGTTGAAGTAGTGGAGTCTTCTTCCATGTTTCCATTCAATTAGTTTCTCCAAGTTAATGGAGAGGGCGGGCATCTAAAGCTCTGACCCCATGGGGATTTCAAAGCCGATTTCCGCGAATGTGGTTTTATCGTAACAGATTCTCATTTTAAAGACAACCCCAAATCCCTAAATCCCTTACTGTAACTGATCCGCTAATGGTTTTGATTCACCAATTTTTATAACTTACTCTAAATGGCAAATTTAGCCAATGCGGACTCACTTCACATTACACAGCTACCCTTTAGCGCAATTCTCTGAAGAAAGATTATTTCTAATTCCTCCTCATGTCTCCCCAATGAACATTGGTAATACCATCTCTAAAAACTCCAATTACAGTAGATCCCCCCTTCGCCCCCCTTAATAAGGGGGGTTGGGGGGATCGTAATGCAGAGCCAATTGTCCAAAATAGTATAACTATTTTACAAAGGACGAAGGACAAATAACCAAGGACAAATTTTTTTCCTCGTTCGCATCACAGACCACACAAATATTCTAATTGCCCTTACTTTAGAGAAAGCGGATCATTTTTTCCCGTTATCGAGGGATTTTGATCTCTCCTGATATGAAATAGACTGCTACACTTGCTTGTCCTAAGCCTGTCGAAGGGCTAATCCCCCCAAACCCCCCTTTGAAAGGTGGGCAAAAGGGATCGTTAAGCCAGTTCATTTGTAGCAACCATTAGGGGATTTCATATAAAAAGGGTATCGATCGCGCTTACAATATGACAAGCTATGAGATAAATCAATAAACTAAAATTATGAGCGAAGGGTATTGGCAAGCCAAACTTTGGGGATTACTCCATGATCCGATTTTGAAATCCCTCCACAATAACCAGTCTGGGCGCGGAGAGAATAGCTTTTGGCGTGATCTGCCTCCGATGCGAGAGTGGCACGAAAACGGCTGGAATCCCGAAGATTCAGGGAAAACCATTTTTAACCATATTCGTCTTGCTGATTTTATTAGTTCCGCCAGCGATCGCGCCGCCATTGGCAGTTTAACCTCTTCTGTAAACTACCAACAACAGGGTTTAGAAATCACTCATCTTCTTTCAGGAAAATCTCACCGCTTTCAACTTAAAGATCAACAGCATCAAGACATATTAAATAACCGTCGTCAGTTTCTACAAGGGAAAGAACAAGCGATTCAAGACTTAATTCCGAATAATATTCTCCAAGAATCTGCAGCAAGTCTAGAAAACACGAAACGCTTGTATTGGTGGTTATGGCGATGCTTACCTGAAGCCACCAGTCATATTTTAGGAGACGATCAAATTGCAATTTTACCCGCAGAAACGCGATTACCCGATAGTTCCATTTGGAGTCATGCCAGTCTCACCAGTGCTTTAGCTGGGGCATTAGCAGGGTATGATTTAACCACAGAAGATATTGCCAAAAACTGGTCATCGGATCAAACTTTATCTCATCCCTTCCTGTCGGTGTTCAGCTTTTCTCCTATTCAGGAATTAATTAAAGCTAGTCGGAAGATGCGCGACTTTTTTGCAGGATCATGGTTGCTACACTATCTCTCAGCGAAAGTGAGTTGGGAATTGGCTAGACAATATGGCCCCGACTGCTTATTGTATCCTTCTTTGTATCAACAGCCGTTAATTGATCTCTGGTTATTGCAGGAGTATCCCGAATTTAGAGACTGGGTGAAAAGACCGCGCGATCGCGCTTTACTGACAGGAGGTTTTCCCAATGTCATTGTTGTCATTTTACCGAAAGATCGGGTAGCGGCTGCCATGGAAATGGCGAAAAAAACCTTAATCGAAACCTGGCGTAATTTGGGAGAAGAAACCCTCAACTATCTGCAAAACAAACGACATTGGCAACGAAAACTGCGCTTTCATAGTCCTACTTGGCAAGGCTGGTTACAGGGACAATGGCAAGTTTACTGGAGTGCAGTTCCCATTGGCAAGGAAGATCAACCGTTAAAAAATGCTGCCATCCCAGAGGAAAGAGACGAGGAATTAAACCACTGGCTAGAAGCGCAAAACGAGGCGTATGGCGTGAATAATAAACCGCACCAGCGTCTGTTTCAAACAAGAGAATTGAACTTTCTCCGCACCGCCTATCAACATCGAGAAGAAAAGTGGGGACGGAAATTTATAGTAATTCCAAATAAAAAACAGCAGTTTAACAGTAGTGGGAGCATCTTGCTCCCTAGTAGCAGCCAAGATGGCTGCACTACGGAAATTAATTGGAATGACTATAGTATCAATGTCGGATCATGGTGGGCATATATTTTCGACCAAACCCGACTCGCCTTAGCGGTGACGAAAAATGCCCGTAGTTGGGAAATCCCCACTGCTTTTGGGCCACGTTCTACTATCTCAGGAATGGGGCCAGTTGTCCATCCCACAAGGATAAATGATTGGATTACGGAAGGGGAAAGCCAACATTATTGGCGACGACAAGCAGGATTATTTGATGGACGGGAAGAACTAAATGCCACGGAAACGGTAAAACGAACGCTAGAAAAAATCCTCCCGAATTTGTTGGGAATCGAAGCCGACACCATTAGCGGATCATACCCCGACTTAACCGCAGGCGTTGCAGGTTATCTTAAAACCCATTCTCATGAACATCAAGCCAACTTCGATCGCGCTTGTGAGGCAATTCTCAACCAGTTTCCTTGGGCGCAAACTGTCATTGATCGCATGGCAAATAAATGGGGCATTCCCTACATTGATGAAGATGTTTCCACACAATATCATCCTCGTTTACTCAATGCAGGCTGGTTAGTGGAAGATGCAGAAACCCCAGAATTAACCCAACTGGAAGCAGATCAAGATCAAGAAGATGATCCCATGATTGCCCAAGAAATTGCCACCGAGATTAACCAACTAAAAACCCAGTATCGCCAGCAAATTGAACAGATCATTAACCGTTATTATCCCAGCAATAATCCCGCCAACTGGTATGTGTTAGCGGCAGGGGATGGGGATGGCATGAGTAAATGGTTAAAAGGACAGAAAATGAAATCTTATGGGGAGTATGTTGCTTCTGACTTAAAGGTTTCTGAGGAGGTAAAAGATGCCTATAACCAGTTTTTAGCGGAAACCAAACGCATGGGGCCATCGACTCATAATGCCCTCAGTCGCGCCCTCTTAGACTTTTCTAATCAGTTAGTTCCCTATCTTACTGAACAACGGTATGCTGGTCGTCTTATCTACAGTGGCGGCGATGATGTTCTTGCTTATAGTAACCTCTGGGAATGGAATCGTTGGCTGTGGGAGATTCGGGAGTGTTTTCGTGGCGCTGATGATCCCAAAGGAGAGTTTGTTAGCGAGGGAGACTACTGGCGTTATCAAGGCACAATTCCCACCGATAAGGAGGGAAACCCTTTACTGGCTAATCGTCCTCTCTTTACCATGGGACACACTGCTACCGTGAGTTTTGGCGTTATTTTAACTCATCATTCAGTTCCTCTCGCGATCGCGCTAGAAAATCTTTGGGAAGCAGAATCAGAAGCAAAAGCCCACATTGATGGAAACGGGAACGAAAAAGATGCCGTACAAGTGCGGGTGTTATACGGGAATGGCAATATCTTAAAAGCTACAGGAAAGTTTGCGGTGTTCAACTGTTGGCAAGGTTTATTAGAAGATTATCCCACAGTAGAAAGCAGTTTCTATGAACAGGCGGCAACTTTATGGCAGCAACATCCCATTCCCTCTGCTGATGCGATTCCAGCTTGGGTGACTCTCTTAATTTCCCGCCGTGATGAGTTCAAACAGAATGAAACCTTGCGAGATAGCTTTCAACAGTCTTTTACAGGATTTATCGAAACTCTCTGGAAGCATCATCCCGAAGCCAGTTTAGGAGAAGCGGTCACCAACTGGTTAAAGATGGCTGCTTTTAAAGCGCGATCGCGCAATATTAAACTACCCAAGGAGGCAAAATAATGTATTGGTATAAACTAACCCCTCTTGATCTCCTCTTATTCCGAGATGCCAAACCCTTTACCCCTGGGGAACGGGCGTGGGCAGGCAGTGTGTTTCCTCCCAATGGACACACCTTAGCGGGGGCAATCCGTAGCCTACTGGGAGAAAAAGCCACCCTGCAACTGATCGGCCCCTTTTTCTGTTATAGCAATACCCTTTATTTTCCCCGTCCTTTGGGCTTCTTGCAAACCACCCCCTTATTTCCCCTTGATTGGTTACCTGATTCCAGTCTCACTCAGGCGTTATGGGATACCTCGCGCCCATCTCCTCTCGCGCCGTCAAAGCTGGATGAACTGGAGAAAGTGGATGCTAAAAGTAACAAAAACCGTCAATATCTGCCCAGTGATGTAGTTGAAACATATCTCGCCACTGGCACAATTTCCCCCGAAGACTGGCAAGTAAAGCATTTAGGAGAAAATTGTCCTTGGGGGGTGGAAACTCGCCCTCATAACACCATGAAGGAGGGAACACGGCAAGTTAAAGATGCTGATGGCTACTTTGTGGAAAATGGAATACGGATGAAACCGCACTGGGGATTAGCGATCGCGATTGATCAAGCCCTACCTACCCCTGAAACCATGCGCTTGGGAGGAGAAGGACATCAAGTTTTAGTAGAATCCTGTCCCGAATTAGGGGAACAATGGGACACAATTAAAGCGCGATCGGATCAAAACTTTCAAAAGCGCAATCGCGCGATCGGCTATTTAGTTACCCCTGGTGTCTTTGAACGCATCCGCAATCGAGGACAAGCCAAATGCCGTTCTTGGCCCTGGGAATGGAAACTTACCCATACCAGTAACCCCAATCAAACCCCTGGGGAATTAGTGGGAGTTGCCAGCGATCGCGCCGTTCCCATCAGTACAAGATTACGAGACAAAGATGATCCCCATCAAAGTATTCCCGCCCCCCAAGTGTTTGCCGCCCCCCCTGGCAGTCAATACTATCTCAACCAACCGCAACCCCTATTTCAAGATCAGCCAGAAGCCCCGCCAAAAGTCCA
>JBKHER010000201.1:0-5333 GCA_046540715.1 Halothece sp. | reverse complement strand
TAACAAATAACAAATAACAAATAACAAATAACAAATAACAAATAACAAATAACTACTTCATCCAAGCCGCGATCGCGCTTACTTGAGCCTTACCTTTACTTAAAGACTCCTCCCATTCTTTCTGAGGATTACTATCAGCAACAATCCCTGCTCCGACTTGTCCCCAAACGGTTCCTTCATGGTACAGCAATGTCCGAATTAATATATTTAAATCTAAATTACCGCGCTGGTCTAAATAGCCACAAGAGCCATAAAATAAACTACGACGAAACGGCTCTAACTCTTCAATAATTTCTAAACAACGCACCTTTGGACAACCCGTAATCGTTCCCCCCGGAAACAACGCCCGAATTAAATCAACACTGTCATATTGAGCCTCTAATTTTCCCTGAACATTACTAACCAAGTGCATGACATGACTATAACGTTCAATAGTTAATAACTCATCTACTTTCACCGTTCCCCACTCACACACACGCCCTAAATCATTCCGTTCTAAATCCACCAACATAATATGTTCAGCTTGTTCTTTCTGATTCTGACGCAGTTCAGTTGCCAAACTGACATCAATTTCATTGGTTTCTCCCCGAGGGCGAGTTCCCGCAATGGGACGAGTTTCACAAAGGTTTCCCCGTCGTTGCACTAAGCGTTCAGGAGAACAACTGATCACATCTCCCCAAGGCGTTCGCCAATAACTAGAAAAAGGAGACGGATTAATGCGTTGTAGCGCCTGATAAATTTGCCAACTACTTCCCTGAGTTGTCGCTTGAAACCGTAGTGATAGATTGGTTTGAAAAATATCCCCCGCATAAATATACTCCTTCGCCCGACGCACCATGTCTTGATAGTCCGCGGCAGCAGTAAGGAAAGTTGGAGGGGAAACATTTGTTGTCGCCACCGAAACCTCATCATTAGGGAAAGGCGTTTCAGCAGCCCTCTCTAAAGCGTCTAACTGTTGGGAATGACTCGCCGCTAACCATAACACCTGTTCTTGATGGTCTAAAACCGCAAACATTTCTGCTTCATACCAGTAAGCAATGGGAAACGGGAGAGAATCATCATTAAGTTGCGGTAAGACTTCAATTTCCCACGCTAAATCATAGCCTAACCAACCGAAATAGCCCCCTGTAAACGGGAGATGACGTACCGACTCAGGAACTAACTCCGAACTCCGTTGGGATAACTGACGCAGACACGGGAGAATTTTTCCCACAGGCGGTGTCCAAACTTGCCACTTACCCTCCTCATTAACGCGAGGATTGCCTGCACACAGGGAGAAACGACTAAGTTGGGGCTGATCATTAACCACTGGAAATGGGCTTTCCAGAAGCACCGCATAAGCGCAATTCTTCCCAAATAACCGTCTAAAAATTTCTGATCCTGTTTGTTGGGCTAAAGGGCGCGATCGCCAAATCCAGGGTTTTTGTTCTCCCATTGTCAAATTTCTCACTTTCGATAGTTGATGTTTGAGCCTGAAGCCTTTATGCTCATCCCATGAAATGTTACCGTTAAACTATTCTGAAAAATCCGCCAAAATGTTGATTTATCGGAATTTCTAGAAAAAAAACTTCTAATCGTTAAAATAGCCACAAAAACGAGTGTAGCAATTCTGCTAAAAAAATATACTTAAGTTACTAACTTGATGACGTAGCCATAAATTGTATCCAGACTCCCTCAGTAACTATCCACTATTAAATAACTTACTATGACAGACTTTACCGTAACGACCAGTCAAGAAATTAAGTCCAGTGAATCTTTAAACCCACAAGAGGGACTCGAAAGTTTATTATCTCCTCTTGAAGACACGGAGGTGCAGTTAGTAGAAGTCAATTTTACTGAAGAGCAGGAGAATCAAGGGACTCCCTCGGAAAAAGCCAGTAAAAATGAGGATACAGTGGGATCATTTTTTAAGGAAATGGCTCGTTATCCTCTTTTGAAACCAGACGAAGAAATTGAGTTAGCTAAACAAGTTAAGTTCTTAGCCGATGTCGAAAATAAACGTCAAGAATTAGCCGAAGCCTCGGGAAGTTCTCCCAGTAAAGAAGAGTTAGCCACCATCTTCGAGATGGAATTAAAAGAATTAGAGCGGAAATTACATCAGGGGCGACTTGCCAAGCGGCGCATGATTCGTTCTAATTTAAGACTTGTGGTTTCCATTGCCAAACGCTATCTTAATCGCGGCGTTCCCTTTTTAGACTTAATTCAAGAAGGATCAATTGGCTTAAATCGAGCAGCGGAAAAATTTGATCCTAATAAAGGATATAAGTTCTCCACTTATGCTTATTGGTGGATTCGCCAAGCCATTACCCGCACTATTGCTAATGATGCTCGCACCATTCGGCTTCCCATTCATATTGTCGAAAAACTCAATAAACTGAAAAAAGCCCAACGAGACTTAAAACAGGAACTAGAACGGACTCCCACAGAAGCAGAATTAGCTCAAGCATTAGAAGTTTCTGTTTCTCAACTCCACCAACTGATGCAACTGCGCCGTCAGTCACTGTCTCTTAACCATCGTGTCGGGAAAGGAGAAGATACCGAGTTGATGGAATTATTAGAAGATAATGAAATGAGACTTCCTGAAGATCAAATGAATGAGGCAATAATGAATCAGGAAATCTCAGATGTCTTAAGTGATGTGCTGACCGAACGGGAAAAAGATGTCATCTCCATGCGCTATGGCTTGAATAGTAGCCACCCTTACACCCTAGAAGAAGTGGGATTAATGTTTAATTTATCTCGGGAAAGAGTCCGCCAAATTCAAAGTAAGGCGATGCGAAAGTTACGCCGCCCCCAAGTCGCCCGTCGTCTTAAGGGATGGCTATGAGGTCAATTAGCCCATAACCAAGGGAGAGACTGTTGTTGCTGACGCTCAAACGCAGCAATTTTCTCTGCTTTTTGTAAGGTTAAACTAATATCATCTAACCCATTAAGCAAACAATGTTTCCGAAACTCATCCACCGTAAAGGAAATTCTCTCTCCTTGGTGGGTTTGTATTTCTTGTTGGGGTAAATCAATGGTCATGGTTGCCGTTTCTGGGTTTTGTGCCTGACTCATTAAGGCATCCACATCGGCTTGGGGTAAGGCAATGGGCAAAATGCCATTTTTAAAGCAGTTATTAAAGAAAATATCGGCAAAACTCGGCGCGATGACACAGCGAATGCCAAAATCAAGTAACGCCCAAGGCGCGTGTTCCCGAGACGAACCACAGCCGAAATTATCCCCAGCAATTAAAATTTTTGCCTCCCGATAGGGGGACTGGTTGAGAATAAAATCAGGAATTTCCTCCCCTGTTTGTTGAAACCGCAACTCATCAAAGAGAAACTGCCCTAACCCCGTTCGTTTAATGGTCTTTAAGTGCTGTTTGGGGATAATCATATCCGTGTCCACATTCATCATGGGGAGAGGCGCAGCAATGCCAGTTAAGGTGTTAAATTTATCCATAATTTCCCTATTTGTCTAGTTCTCGTACATCGGTTAATTTCCCCGTAATTGCCGCCGCGGCTGCCATCGCAGGACTGACCAAGTGAGTGCGCCCACCGCGCCCTTGTCGCCCTTCAAAGTTGCGATTGGAGGTAGAAGCACACCGTTCGCCAGGGGCAAGTTGATCCGCATTCATGGCTAAACACATGGAACAACCCGGTTCGCGCCAGTCAAACCCTGCTTGGGTGAAAATAATATCTAAGCCTTCTTGTTCAGCTTGATGCTTCACTAACCCAGAGCCAGGAACAATCATGGCATAAACATTAGCGGCAACTTTACGCCCTTCTACTACTTTTGCCACTTCTCGCAAGTCTTCAATGCGGGCATTGGTACAAGACCCAATAAAGACTTTATCCACTGGAATATCCGTTAGTTTTGTCCCTGGGGTTAAGCCCATATACTCTAAAGCCCGTTTCACAGCTTGCTGACGATTAGGATCATTAAAAGAATTGGGATCAGGAACGCTCTCCGTAATCGGTAACACATCTTGCGGACTGGTTCCCCAAGTAACCTGCGGAATAATTTCTTCTGCTTTTAAAACCACTTCCTTGTCATAAGTCGCCCCCTCGTCAGACGGTAACGACTGCCAATATTGCACCGCTTGTTCCCAATGAGAACCTTGTGGGGCAAAGGGACGACCTTTAATATAGTCAAATGTTGTTTGGTCTGGGGCGATTAATCCTGCTCTTGCTCCCGCTTCAATGGACATATTACAAATGGTCATGCGCCCTTCCATGCTTAAATCTTGGATGGCTTCTCCCGCGTATTCGATAACATGACCTGTGCCACCCGCAGTCCCGATTTTACCAATAATGGCGAGAATAATATCTTTTGCGGTGACTCCAAGGGGACGTTTCCCTTCTACAGTGATCCTCATGTTTTTGGGTTTTCTCGCTTGGAGGGTTTGGGTGGCGAGAACATGCTCAACTTCTGAGGTGCCAATACCAAAGGCAAGTGCGCCAAAGGCTCCGTGTGTGGAGGTATGACTATCACCGCAAACAATGGTCATCCCGGGTTGCGTTAGTCCCTGTTCGGGGCCGATAATATGGACAATGCCTTGCCGTTCGTCGCTCATGGGAAATAAGGGAATCCCAAATTCTGTAGCGTTATTTTCTAGGGTTTCCACTTGCAGGCGACTTTGTGGCTCTTTAATGCCTTCGGAACGGTCAGAGGTGGGAACGTTATGATCAGCGACGGCTAAAGCGGCTTGCGGTTGACGGGGTTGGCGATTGGCGAGACGTAAGCCTTCAAAGGCTTGAGGACTGGTTACTTCATGGATAAGATGACGATCAATGTAGAGTAAACAAGTGCCGTCGTCTTGTTCATCTACCAAATGCTGATTCCAGATTTTATCGAAGAGGGTTTGTGGTTTACTCATGACCGAGGAGTGGTTTTTAAGAATAATGTTATTTGTAGGCTTTGATCCCCCCAACCCTCCTTACTAAGGGGGAATTAAAGGGGGGAAACAATTGATATAGGATTGCTATAGAATCCATTTTGCCAAATTTTGGGGAGGGCAGCACAGGCGTTAATGGTTTGTTATTCGTTATTGCCTATTACTTCTTGCCTGATCTTTGAAACTTACCATCGTTACCCTAGAGCTGCAAAAATTCTGGTGTTTGAATGACATTGAAATACAGTAAAATGACGATAACCATAGTATAAATGGTGGATCCTGCTAGTCCTAAGATTATATCTCGTTTCCAATTAGACTGGCGTTGTTCAAAAAATAGGTCAAATGTTCCCCATTGCATCATTAAAATGCCGATGAGATTAGAAAGCCAATACCCAATGACAGTTAAGATCATAAACGCATCCGTAAACATCCAATTAAAAAGATAGGCAAAGGC
>JBKHER010000200.1:0-5355 GCA_046540715.1 Halothece sp. | reverse complement strand
GGGCAAGAGATCGTTAAGCCAGTTCATTTGTAGCAACCATTAGGGTATTTCATATTAGGAAAGGAGGACTTTTTACGGCTTTTTTGTTGTTTGTCGCTCAATAACCAATAACCAATAACCAATAACTAATAACCAATAACTAAATAAATTGTCGTAGGAAGCGTAAATCACTGTTATAAAGGCGACGAATATCATCAATTTGGTGTAAAACCATGGCAAAACGCTCGACTCCTAACCCGGCGGCAAAACCTGTGTAGCGTTCAGGATCATATCCAACGGCTTTTAAGACATTGGGATCAACCATGCCACATCCTAGCACTTCTAACCATTTTCCTTGCCACTGCACATCAACTTCTGCAGAAGGTTCAGTAAAGGGGAAATAACTGGCGCGAAACCGCACTTCTAGGTCATCTCCAAACATTTGTCGCAAAAATTCTTTAATCGTTCCTCGCAAATCGGTAAACCTTAATCCTTCTTCTACGGCTAATAATTCTAGTTGATGGAAAACCGCCGAGTGAGTTGCGTCAACAGTATCACGGCGATAAACCCGACCTGGGGCAATGACACGCACTGGCGGATCATGCTGTTCCATGTAGCGAATTTGTACGGAGGAAGTGTGGGTGCGTAATAAATTCCCGTCGGGAAGATAAAAGGTATCCTGCATATCCCGCGCTGGATGATCTTGGGGGGTATTGAGGGCTTCAAAGTTATAGTAATCGGTTTCGACTTCAAATCCTTCCGCGACTGTGTAGCCTAAGCCCACAAAAATGTCAAGCATTTTATCAATCATGCCATTGAGGGGATGCACTTGTCCAAGGGGACGCATGACCCCCGGCATAGTGACATCAAGGGTTTCTGAAGCGAGTTGGGCTTCTAGCTGCGATCGCTGTAATTTTTCACGGGTTTCTTCGATCGCGCTGGTGATTGCTTCTTTAATTTCATTTGCCAATGAGCCAATTTTTGGACGTTCCTCCGCAGACAATTTTCCCATTCCCCGTAAAACTTGCGAGAGTTGCCCTTTTTTCCCCAAATACTGCACCCGAAGTTGTTCGAGGGCTTCTAAATCATCTGACTGCGCGATCGCGCTTAAGGCTTCAGTTTTCAGGTCTTGCAGTTGCGTTTCTAAATCCAGAGAGGAGGTCATGCTGTTTTTTAAAGACATTTAGCTCATCAATCTATATCAGTTTAACAAGCCTTGGGTCAAATCAGACATCGCTAACCCCAATCCCAGAAATAAACTACTCCAAATATAAAATCGAACTGCAATAAATTTAGAATTGCTAACCTGACTCGGTTGATCATGATATTGTTGCACATGACTCACTAATTTCTGAGCAGAAGGAATCGCCAGAAAAATAAGAAGGCTAGAAAGGGGAAAGTATCCCAAAAGCCACCAAATAACCGTAAAAGCAAACATACTTGCGGTTAAAACCAACAGAACATTTGCGCCCCGTTTAGTTCCTAACCGCACAATTGGTGATTTTTTCCCGGCGACAATATCATCTTGCACTTGATGGAAATGGGAACAAAATAAAATGATACTTGTACTGATTCCGATTAAAATTGCTGTGGGAAGGGTAACAGGAGTCAGCACTTGCGCTTGGGAATAATAGGCGGCAGCGATGGCAATGGGGCCAAAACAAATAAAGCAAATCAATTCTCCTAACCCTTGATAACCCAGTCGAAAGGGTGGTCCCTGATACGTATAACCAAGGAAACAAGCCAGCAATACTAAACCAATTACTAGCCAGTCTTGTTGTAGCCACGCGATCGCGCTTAACCCTAAAATTGCCAATCCTAAACAAATATTACTAATCGTAAAAACTAGCTGTTTATTCCCTGTAATATTAACAACGGAACTGAATTTATTAACATCAACTCCCGTTTCCGAATCAAAAACATCATTACTCAAATTAAGCCAAGCAATAATCAAAATTCCTGATAGAATAAACAGGAAAAATATAGCAATATTAATGTTTCCAGTTTCTCGATAAGCGACAAGTGTTCCCATGGTAATTGGAATAATCGCAACGCTATAAATGGGGGGCTTAATCGCCGCTAACCATAAGGATGTATTAATTTTTTTTACAGAATTGTCAGTAGAACGAGTCAAGCGCATAGAAATAAGAATAACTTCAGGTTGTCTGGTATCGGCTTTGCTTATGGGAAAAATCCAAAAATTATCTGTCTCTATTACTGAGGGAAGGGATCCCTAAGCAGTTACCGCAATTATTGTTAAGATAAATCAATAGCAAGCAATGGTTTTCACCATCAGCAACGTCTCTTTAGGAATATCATCTTTGTTTGCAGAAGACCAGATCAATTATAAAATTATTTACAATTGTTGCACTCATGTCAGTGACTCCCTGCTATGCTAGACGATTAGCCGACCCTGATCACCTCCATCACTTTTTACAAAGTTGCCAAAAACAATGTCAGCAAGCTAACCAATCATTCATTGTTAGTGTAACGCAACCGTTATCGCTGGTGGAACCACTGGCGATTTTGCAACGTTTTCATCTCAGTGATCAACGCTCCTTTTATTGGGAAGCGCAACAAAAACAAAGCGCGATCGCGGCTTGGGGAATTTGTCAAGAAAAAATTATTACGGGTAAGAATCGTTTTCAGCAGACTCAAGATTTTGTTAATTACTGTCAAAATCAAATTATTGAATTAAAAGCTAGTCAAATCGCAGAAGCAGGGTTAAAGTTTTTAACTAACTTCTCTTTTTTTTCAGCATCAAGCTGTCAGGCTCATTTTCCCGATGCTACCATATTTATTCCTCGCTGGCAAGTCTCGCGCTCCGATGATTCTTGCTTTTTAACTTATAATTTTTTCCTATCTTGTGATAGTAATCTTGCTACAATTGAATCAGAATTGAGAAATAAAATTCAAGAAATTGAACAAGTCGGAAAATCAATTATTACCTTTCCCTTTTCCCTAGGTTCTCCTTTCCAAACCAGTGAAATACAACAGCCCTCCCAGTTTAAATCGGCAGTCAAACTTGCCCTAAAAGATATTGAAAGCCAAGAGTTGACCAAAATTGTTCTCGCCCATCACTTAGATGTGGTTTCTCCTGTTCCATTCTCCCCTTATTTATCTTTGCATTATTTACGACAAAAATATCCCCATTGTTATATCTTTTCTGTTAGTAACGGACAAGGAACAACCTTTTTAGGGGCAACGCCAGAACGCTTATTTAGCCTCAGACAACAGCATTTAATCAGTGATGCCCTAGCCGGTTCTGCCCCCCGCAGTAAAACTCCAAAAATTGATCGTCAATTAGCCGACAATTTATTGCATAGCGAGAAAGAAAGACGAGAACATCAAGCAGTAAGCTGTTATATTATGAAGCAATTAGAAGCGTTAGGATTAACTCCGCAGCGATCGCGCCGTCAACTCTTAAAACTCAGTAATATTCAACATTTATGGACCTTAATTGAAGCCGAGGTTCCCAGTAACATTAACCCCATGGCAATTTTAGCCAAACTTCATCCTACGCCTGCCGTGGCTGGGGTAACCACCGAAGTGGCTTGCGAAAAAATTAGCCAATATGAAACCTTTGATCGCGCCCTTTATGCTGCCCCCATCGGCTGGTTAGACACCGCAGGAAATGCAGAATTTATGGTAGGTATTCGTTCAGCAATGATTAACAAAAATCAAGCTCGTCTCTATGCTGGTGCGGGCATTGTTGCCGGTTCAAATCCAGATAAAGAACTAGCAGAAATTCAACTCAAATTACAAGCTATGTTGAAAGCACTGCAATAATGATTTGTCCTTGGTAAACCAATAACGAATAACAAATAACAAATAACTTACATGGTTAAAGATTGAGGATCATTTTCCATCAACTGCGCTAAATCTTGTAAAAATGCAGCCGCATGAGCGCCATAAATAATGCGATGATCGCAAGTAATCGTCACACTCATCTGACGGCGAACCCCAAACATCCCATCATCGGTCGCCACCACCTGCGGTTGAGAAGCCCCAATTGCGAGAATTCCGCCTTGTCCAGGGGGTAAAATGGCATCAAAACGGTCAACCCCAAACATTCCCAAATTAGACAAGGTAAAAGTCCCTGTACTATATTCTTCTGGTTGTAACTGTTTGCTACGAGCGCGTTTGACTAAATCTTTCCAATTGCGAGAGAGGGTATAAATATCTTGTTCGGCAGCATTGCGTAAAACAGGGGTAATTAAGCCCCCATCTTCCATAGCAACAGCAACAGCAATATTAATCGCCCCATGATATTGGATTCCTTTTTCCGTGTAACTAGCATTCACAATGGGATGCTTTTGCAACGTCATCGCCACCGCTTTAGCGAGTAACGCCGTCATCGTCACCCCTTTTGACTTAATTTGCTTATAGAGTTTGTCCAGTTCATCCGTGGTGAGGGTATAGCCCACATGGAAAGTCGGAACTTTTACCGTCGCCACCATATTTTGCACCACCGAGTTTTGCAGCGTGGTCAAGGGAACCACCTCCCCACTAACAGGTTGGGCTGGCGTGGGAGGAGTTTGGGGTGCAGGTGGCGGTGCTGGCTGTGGCGTAGCTGTCGGTTGGGCTGTGGGAGTGGGGGTAGAAGACTTACCAGCCGCTGCTTCAATATCACTCGCCACAATGCGCCCATGGGGGCCACTTCCTTGTAAAGTAGAGAGATCAACCCCATATTCTTTAGCTAATTTGCGAGCGCGAGGAGAGGCGACCACACGACCATCCTGCTTTTTATTCGCGGTGGCTGCAGGTTGTGGGGTGGCTGGTTCAGGTTTGGCGGCGGGTGCTTGGTCTAGAGGAGTTTTCGGCGTACTTTCACTACTTTTCTCTTGGGTTTTATTTTTAGCTTGTTCTTTGGCGATTTCGATTTCTGCTTCAGTTTCTGCGAGTAAGCCAATGGCTGAACCCACTGGAGCTTCTTCTCCCGCTTCTACCATAACGGTAGCAAGATAGCCATCATGGAACGACTCCACATCCATATCTGCTTTGTCTGATTCCACTACGAGGATGGTTTCTCCCTTCTGCACTTTTTCTCCAGGTGATTTTGCCCAAGAAACGATTTTTCCTTCGGTCATGGTTGAACTCAGTGCAGGCATGAAAATGTCGTGGATCATAGAGCCGTTCCCTAACTTAACGATTACTGATTTATTAAAGACACAAACTGAATTGTAACCTGAGAAGGAAGTTCGGTTCAACAATTGTGGGGAGTTTTCTCCAATAATGAAGTTGGGATATTATAGTCATTCCAATTAGTTTCCGTAGTGCGACCGTCTCGGTCGCTAGTCGTGGGACCGTCTCGGTGGCTAGTGGGACCGTCTCGGTGGCTAGTGGGACCGTCTCGGTGGCTAGTGGGACCGTCTC
>JBKHER010000199.1:0-5371 GCA_046540715.1 Halothece sp. | reverse complement strand
TTACGAATGTTGGCAATCTTTCTATGCAGCCTTGCTATCTTGAGTTGAGCTTTCTTCCAGTTCTTAGAACCTTTCTCTTTATGGCGATTAAGGTATTGAAGACGAGAGAGTTTTTCTTCAAACTTTCTGTAGGATTTAGCACCTTCAAAGACTTCTCCAGTTGATAAAGTAGCTAGAGCCTTCACTCCTAAATCTACACCTACAACCTCATGGGTTTTTGGAGTCTTGTCAATTTCCGCCTCTATCTTAAAGGAGACAAACCATCTGTCTGCTGTACGAGAAACAGTAATCGTTTTCGGGTTAGCTCCTTGTGGGAGTCTCTCAAAAGTTCTTACCCATCCGATATTAGGTAGCTTGACATGATCATGGTCAACTTTAATCTTTCCATCGACAGTAAAGCTATCATTACGTCCTTTTTTCCTAAATTTAGGTGGTTTAGAGACTTTCTTAAAACAACGATTCCATGCTTCTCTAAGGTGTCTTAGAGCAAACTGAGGAGCGCATTTAGATACTTCATAATACCAAGGATTTTTGGGTTTACATATAGCTACTAATAACTTATGAAGTTCTATAGCAGAGGGAAACTTTAACTTATCTTCTGGATGAGCTTTGTTGTAGTCAAGGATGAATTTGGTTAAAGACAATCCCCAATTATAAGCGTGACGAGCTACTCCGGCGTGTTTAGCACAAAGAGTCCTTTGCTTATCATTAAGGTCTAGTTCCGTCTTCAAAGAGAGAATCATCGGTTCAATAGTTCATTTAGGTCTTTTTTGTAAAAGCGACGATGACCGCCAAGAGTGCGAATCGCTTTAACTTTTCCTTCTGATTCCCATGTTCTGAGAGTTTTAGGAGTAACTCCCAAGTAATCAGCAGCTTGATTTGTCGTCATCAAATCAGTCATCAGATTTTTAATTACCAACTATTTATAAGTATAGCCTATTTTTTCTAAGAAATCAAGTTACTGCTAAGAGCCCTCGTCCCATTCAAATTCCATCGCTTCCTACAGACATTGTACTATTAGGGTTATCTTCCCAAGCCTTAGCCTCTGAATTGCGCTTTTGGGTTCTTTAATTTGGAATGGGATAACCGAAGCGGGAAGGCTTATGGGAAAATTAGATTAAACATTGTAGTGTGGGAACAAAATTCTCAAGGTGAGAATCGCTACAATGCAGTTTAGTCCATATTTCTTCTAATTCAACGAAGAAAGCAGAATTTAGTCAGCCCATCAGAAAATTTAGGAGTAAATGCCGATGAAAGCCATGATTTTGGCCGCAGGAAAAGGAACTCGGGTTCGACCCATTACTTATACCATTCCCAAACCATTAATCCCGATTTTACAAAAACCAGTGATGGAGTTTTTGCTAGAACTCTTACGACAACATGGTTTTGATCAGATTATGGTCAATGTGAGTCATTTAGCCCACGAGATTGAAAGCTATTTTCGGGATGGTCAACGGTTTGGGGTTGATCTTGCTTATTCCTTTGAAGGGCGCATTGTCGATGGTGAGTTAGTGGGAGAAGCCTTGGGGTCGGCCGGTGGGATTCGGCGTATTCAAGATTTTAATAAGTTTTTTGATGATACGTTTGTGGTTTTGTGTGGGGATGCTTTAATTGATTTAGATTTAACTGAGGCGGTTAAGCAACATAAGGAGAAAGGCGCGATCGCGACAATTGTAACTAAACAAGTCCCTGAAGATAAGGTATCGAGTTATGGGGTCGTGGTCACGGATGACGATAATCGCATTACCGCTTTCCAAGAAAAACCCGCGATGGAAGAGGCCCTAAGTAATCAAATTAATACAGGAATTTATATTTTAGAACCAGAAGTTATTGAGTATATTCCCTCAAACCAAGTTTATGATCTTGGTAGCGATCTCTTCCCAAAATTAGTGGAGGCAGGTGCGCCATTTTATTCTGTTCCCATGGAGTTTCAATGGGTGGATATTGGAAAAGTCCCCGATTACTGGCATGCGATTCGAGGAGTGCTGTTAGGAGAGATTAAAAATGTGAATATCCCCGGAACCGAAGTCGCCCCAGGGATTTATACAGGCTTAAATGTAGCGGTCAATTGGGATCAGGTAAATATAACGGGTCCGGTTTATATTGGGGGCATGACTCGCATTGAAGATGGGGCAACGATTGTTGGACCGGCGATGATTGGGCCCAATTGCTGGATTTGTAGCGGGGCAACGGTGAAAAATAGCGTGATCTTTGAGTATTCGCGTTTGGGGCCAAAAGTACGTCTGGTGGATAAGTTGGTTTTTGGACGCTACTGTGTGGATAAAACTGGAACTACAATTGATGTGCAAGCGGCGGCGTTGGATTGGTTAATTACCGATTCTAGACAAACGCCACCGAAGTATGAGTTAGAAGAACAAGAGGCGATCGCGCAGTTACTCATTGGTGAGTAAAAGCCATTAGGTTGGGTGAAAGTCAAGGGATCTCCCAACCTAGATTTCTTTAAGCGACCCGTTTTTCTAGGTATTGACCAATCATAATTTCTTCTCCCGCACGGGAAATAATGGTCTGACGGGTTCGATAACGTTCGCTGATTAACTTTAATTCTTCTTCAAAGACTGAACCATTATATTCTGTCCGCAAACAAAGGGTTTGGGGATTGGGAAAATAAAAGTCAGCGGTAACTGGGGTGGAAATGGCAAAACCGCGATCGCGATAGAGAGTATTTCCTAATGCACCAAACAAGGTGGAATCTTCGGACTGCTTACGCCCCGTGCTGTCATCGGTACTTTGCCAACTCACCTTGGCCCCACAAATGAGGCTTTCTGAGGTGAAGTGATGGAGTCTTTCTAACTCAAACAATTCTTGGCATCCTGGTTCTAAAAATTCTACCCAAATCTCACTGCTGACTTCTTTCGTTTTTCCCTCTGGTAGGGTGTAATAACGGCGTTGAGAATGCCATTGCCCTGCGGTTGTACGAAAAAATTGCTTAATTAAGGGTTCGGTTTGGATTGATAAGGCGTTGGATTGTGATTTCACTGAGATCCTCGTCGCTAAGGGGCATTACCAGAAAACGATAATTTTCTCGCTTTGCCTTTACATTAATTAATAATATAGGAAATGACTTCCCTCTGTTGTAATAAATTTTGCAGAAATTGAATCAAGCGAGTAACCTATGGCAAAAGTAGCCCTAAAAGGCATATCACGGTATTACGGAAAAACTAGCGCGATTGACTCTTCGGGTCACCGCTCCATAGCAGCGATCGCGGATATTTCTCTCACCATCGAAGATGGACAGTTTTGTGTCTTAGTGGGACGCTCTGGTTGTGGCAAATCGACCCTTTTAAGAACTATAGCGGGTTTAGAAACGGTGAGCCAAGGAAATATCTACATCAATGATCTTTGGGTCAATGACTTGCCAGCGCGAGAGCGAGACCTTGCCATGGTTTTCCAAAATTATGCCCTTTATCCTCACTTTACCGTTGCTGAGAACTTAGGCTTCGGCTTAAAGATGCGGAAAGTTGATCAAAAAACCATTGATCAACAAGTGAAAACCATTGCTCAATCCCTTGGAATTGCTCATCTCTTACAACGTAAACCGAAACAACTCTCAGGAGGACAACAACAACGAGTCGCCCTAGGACGCGCTATTATTCGGCAACCACAGGCTTTTTTATTAGATGAACCTCTCTCTAACCTCGATGCCCAACTGCGAGAAGAAACTCGCGCTGAACTCAAACGCCTGCATCAAGAACTTAAAATCACTACCATCTATGTTACCCATGACCAAGTCGAAGCCATGACCCTCGCGGAAAAATTAGTGGTACTAGACGAGGGACAAATTCAGCAAGTTGGCACCCCCGAAGAGGTTTATAATCACCCTGCGAATATGATGGTAGCTGGATTTTTGGGGAATCCACCAATGAATCTAATTAAGGCTCACTACCAAGATGGGGAATTACAAATTGGGAAGCAAACGCTTCCTGTTCCTGAACCCTTCCAGAAGTCGCTTCAATCTCACTCTAGCAACAAATTTTATTTAGGGATTCGTCCCGAAGCCATTTCTGATGATCCTTCCTCCAAGAATCAGCCCAATTGGGGACAATTAACCCTGCAAATTGAACTCATAGAACCTTTAGGGCGTGAAACCTTACTCAGAGGAACTCTTGCAGAAACTGAAGAAGCGATTAATTTTTTCGTTTCTGGAATTTGGCAAGGTCAGCCTCAGGAACAGTTAACTGTCGCCGTTGATCTCAATCAACTGTTTATTTTTGAAGCAACAAGTGGCTATGCTCTAAAATCTTAACAAATCTTTACCTTAAAATCTTTATTTTGTATCAAATAATACAGAATTTTGTGTTATATTGATTCTAGAAAACAAAAAAAACTTTAAAAACCTAGATCAAGGAGGTTCGCTATGTCTGCTGAACAACAAGCTCGCGCTCTCATGATGCGTCACCACAAAATGATTAAAAACCGTCAACAATCAATGCTCGGACGGGCTACCTCCGAAATTGGTATGGATGTTGATGCTAGTCAATACTGGGGTCATATTCAAGGAAAACCCAATCCCAGTTTCCGTGAGTCTTATGATCGTTCTCGTAGCGCCTCCAGCTAAATGGGTTCATTCCCTGTTACCGCTTTTTTCAATCAGTTGGAAGTTTTGCCAGAATTGTGCTGAAATTTCTGATAGCGGTTCATTACCCAAACAGTGATCACTTCCCCATTGTTGCGTCCAGATCCCATTAATTTTTTGCCAAGCACTAGCGGAAAATGCAGAAAGTTCTTCGGGATCGGCGAGGGGATTTGTATCCAGAGAACGCCATTCATGGACAAGAATTAACCACGATTCTGTCACCATGACTTGTCCGTGATACCCAAGCTCATTCCGTTGCCAAACTTCCACTACTCCTCTAAAAATTCGAGACCAATATTCTGTGAAGTGATGAACACCGCCATTGTCATCTTCGCAAGTTCCCGTCTCGATCAAATTATTCTCATCTAACCATTCATAATTACTGCTATCAGTTTGAAGACGCGGTGTAATTGCAAGCTGATGATGCCAAGTGCAAGTCCCCTTGAAAGGGGATTTTTTGTTATAGGTAAATGTCCCTGCAAAGCCCATTAAATCAACATCAAAGCGCGATCGCGCCTTCATGTTTAGATATCGTTCTGGGGTTAGTTTGCCAGCAAACGTAGCACTGCGAACATCGGCAAAATAGGTGTTTCCCTGAATCCAAAGTCCCTTTTGATGGGTTTCTTTTTCTCCGAGATCAAATTGAATCCACTGACGTTCCCAAACCCCTTGAAACGGATTAATATTCATTTTGTAATGCCTCTTGAATAAGCCGCTGCTGATGCAAAATCCGATTCTCTAACTGATTGGCAATTCCTCCTTCATAAGCCCCACTTT
>JBKHER010000198.1:0-5376 GCA_046540715.1 Halothece sp. | reverse complement strand
CGGCTAAGTTGGGAAAGGGCGATTACAGGGGCTTTAACTTCTCGGGCGAGGGTTTTGAGAGAGCGAGTGATTCGGGATAATTCTTGAACTCGGTTATCGCCGCCACCTTCCATGAGTTGCAAATAGTCGAGGAGAACTAATCCTAGTTGCCCTCTTTCTGCTTGTAATCGTCTCGCCTGCGATCGCATTTCCATGACCGTTAAAGTGGCGGTATCATCAATATAAATGGGAACTTCAGAAAGGGTTCCGATCGCGTGACTGAGTTTTTGATAATCTTGTTGCGTGAGTCGCCCAGATCGTAAGCGATTACTTTCGACTTTTGCTTCACTGGCTAGTAACCGTTGACTCAGTTGCTCTTTGGACATTTCAAGGCTAAAGATAGCAACTGGCAAGTTATAGTTTCCCGCTAAATATCGCGCCATATTCAAGCCAAAAGCTGTTTTTCCCATCGAGGGTCGTCCGGCGAGAATAATTAAATCAGAGGGTTGTAACCCACTGGTCATACTGTCTAAGTCATAGAAGCCAGTTTGTAGCCCTGGGAGTTTATCTTGGTTATAGCGACCTTCAATTTCGTCATAGGTTTCCAACAAGGTTTCTTGTAAGGGAACTAACCCTGATTGGGGGCGATCTTGAGTCAGTTGGAAAATACTTTGTTCGGCGCGATCTAAAACTTGATTTAAGCCTTCACTGGTATCAAATCCTAGTTGAATGATTTTATATCCAGCTTCAATTAGTTGGCGACGAAGATATTTATCTAAAACTAATTGGGCATAGCCATCAATATTCACCGCAGAAACGGTGCGATCGGCTAATTGGGCTAATTTTGCTCTCCCGCCCACTTTTTCCAGTAATTGGTTATCTTCTAACCAAGTGGCAATGTTCATTAAGTCGGTGGGCTGTTTTTGAGAATTGACCGCGATCGCGGCTTTATAAATGATTTGATGGGCTTGTACATAAAAGGCTTCGGGATAGAGGATTTCTTCTACCCGCGCGATCGCCTCAGGATCAAGTAAAATCCCCCCTAAAATCGACTCTTCCGCTTCCACATTTTGAGGTGGAATTGATTGATCATTAATGCCAGTAAAGTCAGCCATTACCTAATTCAAATTTGCAATAAATGCTTGATGGCGTGAGGAATTCAGCCCTGCTTGTAGAACGGTGATAACTTGTTGTAAGTTTCCCTCTAACATTCCCTGAATATCTAATCGTAATCCCGAAAAAACTTCTGAATCAATAATTCCTTCCTGATTAGGAACTAAAGAAACGTAACCCTGATTTTGCCAACGAAACCAATCAATTTTTTCTTCAAAAACTTGCCAGACAATATATTCTTTTACCCCACACCGCCCATAAGCTAATTTTTTATCCCCTAAATCAATACTGGCACTACTTGCCGCTACTTCTACCACTAACTCAGGTGCGCCTTCTAGATACCCTTCTTCTGTAAATCTTGCTTGGCCGCCCTTTTCTGGACTAATAAACAGCACTCCATCTGGTTGTACTTCATTCCTTGTATCTAAACGCACCGTTGGTTCAATTCCCATTTTGATCCCAGTTGTAGCAGCTTGATAAACCCCAAGCCAAGTAATTAAACGCCCATGGGGTTCAGCGTGAGGTTGAAAACGCAATGGGGAAGCCATATAGACCACTCCTTCAATTAATTCCGCCTTTGTGGCTTCCGACATTGCTTGATAACGACGCTCAAATTCATCCCGAGAAACGCGATCGCCGTTTTCTAAGGGGGGGAGGGGAAAAGATACAACAGACTGGAAAGAAACCATAATCTAAATCAGCATAAGGGACTTGGTTACTAGCTACTAACTAATCACTAATAACCAATCACTAATCATAAAGAAGCCACCTGAATTTCAATTTGAGCGGTTACTTCGGGATGGAGTTTTACCTCTGCTTTATAGAAACCAATACGACTAATATCATCAGGTAAGACCACGCCACGACGATCAATATCTTGTCCTGTGACTTCCTTAATCACATCTACGACATCTTGGGGAGTCACTGTCCCAAAAATTGCTTCTCCTTCACCGACTTGCTTGCGAATCGTAAAGCGACCCACCGTTTCCAGAGCAGTTTTCCGATCTTGAGCTTCTTTGAGGATTGCGAGCTGACGTTGACGTTCTTTTTCTTGTCTTTGTTCGGCTTGTCTAAGCACCCCAGGCGTAGCAAAACTCGCCAACTTTTGGGGAACAAGATAATTACGAGCATAGCCGGGGGAAACCTCAACAATGCTATCAGCTTGACCGAGCTTTTTCACGTCTTTGTGTAAAACAACTTGTAATCGTTTCGCCATGATATTTACTATAAACTTCCAAGATAGAACAAAATAATCGCCACCCAAGATACAAAGGTGGCAGCGCAGGCTCTTATTATAGCAACAAAATTTGCAACTGAAAAAGCCCCGCCAACAAGTTGATTAGCGGGGCAAAAGTCTAGGCTTTAATGCGTTTCACGTTTTTCGCTAATCCCACTATTTCAAGGAAACGAATCGTCATCCAAGTGATATCAAGTTCCCACCATTTTAAGCCGTGACGAGCTGAGTATTCATAAGCATGATGATTGTTGTGCCAGCCCTCGCCATAGGTTAATAACGCAACCCACCAGCAGTTACGAGACTCATCTTTCGACTCATAAGTTTTGTAACCAAACTTGTGAGTGGCACTATTCACAAACCAAGTGCAGTGGAAAACGACTGCTAGGCGGACAAATACGCCCCAAATGACGAAAGACCAGCCTCCAATGGCATAGAGGAAAAGACCAAAGGCAACTTGAATAAGAATAAAATATTTAGATAAGAATTGATAAACCGGATCAGAATTAATATCTTGAGTAAATCGAGGAATATCCTTTTCTGCTGGAATCTCATGTATCATCCAACCCATGTGACTCCACCAGAATCCTTTCTCAGAATTATGGGGATCTTGATTGTTGTCCGAGTATTTGTGATGCAGGCGGTGGAGTCCTACCCAATCAATGACACTCCCTTGAGCTGACAGTGTTCCACAAAATGCAAAAAAGTATTCTAGCCATTTCGGAACCTCGAAGCTACGGTGAGTGATAAGGCGATGAAACCCTAATGTTACACCTAGCCCTCCTGTGACCCAGTGCATAACAAGGGCAACTCCGACCGCTGACCAGCTAAAAAAGTTAGGGAGAAACGCAAGAAGGGCAACCAAGTGAATGGCTGCAATATAGGCAAATGTTACCCAATCGAATGGTAGTTTTTTTTCAGTTGCAACAGTCATAAGCACAGATTACGTTTTTTTTAATGAGCAGTTTAATGGTATTCTCCAGAGTTAACGCCCCTAATTCAAGAGTGAAATCAAAAAATATCCTTAAAATTTCCAAGAATATTGGCAAAACTGGAGAATATGGACAGCCAAATTTTATTAGAAAAAGCAGAAACTGCACTCTTTCCGATTTTTTCCAAAATTGACACGCTAGTTAAGCATAACGCAAAAAAAGTCTTACAGGCTTTACGACAAGAACGGGTAGGCGTACAACATTTTGCCAGTGTAAGTGGGTATGGACATGGTGATTTAGGTCGAGAAACGCTCGATCGCGCTTTTGCTCAAGTTATGGACGCTGAAGCGGCAGCCGTCCGAGTGCAACTGGTTTCAGGCACTCACGCCATTACTTGTGCCTTATTTGGGATTCTCCGTCCTGGAGAGGAAATGCTGGCTGTGGCGGGAAGACCTTATGACACATTAGAAGAAGTGATTGGATTACGGGAATCCGCACCGGGATCCTTAAAAGACTTTGGTATCCATTATCGGGAGTTACCTCTGACCGCTCAAAATACCATAGATTGGTCAGGCTTAGAAACGGCAGTTACCGCAAACACTCGTTTAGTCTTTATTCAACGCTCCTGTGGTTATACTTGGCGAGAAAGCCTTTCTATTGCTGATATTAAGCGTATTGTGCAAATTGTGAAAAGACAAAATCCTGAGACGGTTTGTTTTGTGGATAACTGTTATGGAGAGTTTGTGGAAACCCAAGAACCGCCGACAGTGGGGGCTGATTTAATTGCTGGCTCTCTGATTAAAAATCCGGGGGGAACGATTGTCACCGCAGGGGGATATCTCGCTGGAAAAAAAGAGCTAGTAGAAGCGGCTTGTTGTCGTCTCACTGCCCCTGGCATTGGTAGCGAGGGGGGCGCAACCTTTGATCAAAATCGTCTCTTATTTCAAGGTTTATTTCTCGCTCCGCAAATGGTAGGAGAAGCCATTAAGGGAACGCATTTAGTTTCCCATGTTTTTCAGCAGTTGGGTTATCCGGTGAATCCGCTTCCAGAAACGCCGCGGCGGGATGTGATTCAGGGGATTAAACTGGGAAGTAAGGAAAAGTTACTGGCGTTCTGTCAAGCCTTGCAACAACAGTCTCCTGTAGGGTCATATTTAGACCCTGTACCTGCGGAAATGCCAGGTTATGAGAGTGAGTTAGTTATGGCAGGGGGAACGTTTATTGATGGCAGCACTTCCGAGTTATCTGCCGATGGGCCATTGAGAGAACCTTATATTGTGTTTTGTCAAGGGGGAACTCATTGGAGTCATTGCGCGATCGCGCTTGAAGCCATTATTGAAGCCTTGGAAGACTTATGACTTGCAAATTATACTATCATCCCCAATCTAATTTTGCTCGTAAAATTCGTATTTTATTAATGGAGAAAAACATTGATTATGAGTTAGAAGCAATTACATTAACTGCAAAACCTGAGTATTTTTTACAAATCTCCCCGATTGGGAAAGTTCCTGTTTTTGTCGATGAAGATGGGACAGTGATTTGGGATTCTTCTTTAATTGCTGAATACATAGAAGAAAAATATCCTCATCCTCATTTTTGTCCTCAAACTTTTCAAGAAAAAATTGCTTGTCGTAAATGGGAAGAGATGGCAGATACTTTCGGAGATCATGTTATTGATCTCTGGGTTCAAGGATTATTTAATCAGGGACAAATGACCCGATACCAATCTTTATTACAAGCAAAAATTTCTCGCCTGATTCCTGTATTTGAAGAGCAACTCAGTCAAACTAAATACTTATTAGGCGACGAAAATTGGTCAGTGGCAGATATAGCCACGCTTTGTTCTTTTGCCTACCATGATTTACGCTTAAATGAGGAGTGGAAAAATGAGTACCCTCATCTTCGAGATTGGTTCAATCAATTACACACAATTGAGTCAGTTAAATTGACCGTTCCTCCGAAAAAATCCGAGATAAAATAATACTATATTATTTGTTATTTGTTATTCGTTATTTGTTATTTGGCAAGTTATTAAACAGTTAAGCTACTTTTTTACAAATGAGATCATATAGCCCTACTAAATCAGTTGTTCCCCCCTTTAATTCCCCCCTTAATAAG